>NZ_JBFAOO010000007.1:0-84552 GCF_040675265.1 Microbispora sp. NPDC049633 | reverse complement strand
GGCTGGACAAGCTGGCGGCCGACGTGCCCGGCGTGCGCCCGGTGACGCTGGACGTGACCGACCAGGCGTCGGTGGACGCGCTGGCCGCCTCGCTGGAGCGCTGCGACGTCCTGGTGAACAACGCGGGCGGCGCGTTCGGCCTCGAACCGGTGGCCGGCGGCCGGGTGGACGACTGGCAGCGGATGTACGAGGTGAACGTGCTCGGCTCCCTGCGCATGACCAGGGCCCTGCTGCCGAAGCTCATCGAGTCGGGGGACGGCGTGCTGGTGATGCTCACCTCGACGGCCGGGCTGGTGTCGTACGAGGGGGGCGGCGGCTACTGCGCGGCCAAGCACGCGCAGACCTCGATGACCGAGACCCTCCGCCTGGAGTTGTGCGGCGACCCGGTGCGGGTCGTCGAGATCGCGCCGGGCATGGTGATGACCGAGGAGTTCGCCCTGACCCGCTTCCGGGGCGACGCCGAGCGTGCCGCCAAGGTCTACGAGGGCGTCCCCGATCCCCTGAGCGCGGACGACGTCGCCGACGTGATCGCCTTCGCGGTGACCCGCCCGTCGCACGTGAACATCGACAGGCTGGTCGTCCGGCCGCGCGCGCAGGCCGCCCAGCACAAGGTCCACAGGGTCGCATCGGGGACATGAGACCGGTCCGGCCCGTCGGCACGGTCACGCGGGGCACCACCGGGCACAACCGGCTGCGCCGCTGTGACCGCTGGATCGCCGCCGTGTACGGCCCGCTGCTGCGCTCGGCCCGCGCGGGGACGGCGCCGCTGGTGGTGGACCTCGGCTACGGCGCGTCCCACACCACGACGACCGAGCTGTTCACGCGGCTGCGCCGGGTCTGCCCCACCGTCGAGGTGGTCGGCGTGGAGATCGCCGCCGAGCGGGTCGCGGCGGCCAAGCCGTACGAGCGGGAGGGGCTGACGTTCGTCAGGGGCGGCTTCGAGCTGCCGGTGCCCCGCCCGCCGATGATCGTGCGCGCCTTCAACGTGCTGCGGCAGTACGGCGAGGCCGAGGCGTGGGAGCACTGGGACCGGCTACGGGCCGGTCTGCATCCCTCGGGCGTGCTCGTCGAGGGCACCTGCTCGGAGGTCGGCCACCGGGCGACCTGGGTGGCGCTGGGCGCGCGGGGGCCGCGCACGCTCACCTTCGCGGCCCGCTTCACCGGCTTCGAACGCCCCTCCGACCTGGCCGAACGCCTGCCCAAGACGCTGATCCACCGCAACGTGCCCGGCGAGCGGATCCACGCGTTCCTGACGGACTGGGACCGCGCCTGGGCGACCTGCGCCTCCTTCGGCGCGTACGGCACCCGGCAGCGCTGGGCGAGGACGGCCGAGCTGCTGGCGCGGGACTGGCCGGTGGAGGCGACGCCGCCGACCGGCGGCCCCGGCCGCTGGCGGCTCGGCGAGCTCACCCTGCCCTGGAGCAGCGTCTCCCCCCGCGGCTGACGACCGGGGCGGTTGATAACGTCCGGCCATGCGCTTCGTCCTCGACCCGGAGATGACCCCCGAGCTCTTCGAGGAGCTCCTGAGCTGCTGGGCGGAGGTGACCAACGCGGACGGCGCGGTGGGGTTCGTGCCTCCCGTGACGCCGGACGACATCAGGCCGACCGCGGAGAAGGCGTTCGCCCGCACCCGCTCCGCCGGCGGTCCGCAGGCTCCCGACAGCCTCCTCGCCGGCTTCGACGACGACGGCGTGGCCGCCTGGCTCATCCTCGGCGACAACGGCTCGGGCCTGCGGGCGCACTGGCGCTGGCTGCTGCGGGTCATGGTCCACCCCAAGCACCAGGGCAAGGGGTACGGCAGGGCGCTGCTGCTCGCCGCCGACGACGCCGCCAGGTCGCTCGGCCTGGAGGCGTTGCAGCTCACCTGCCGCGGCGGCACCGGGGTCGACCGCTTCTACGCGAGCGTGGGCTACCGGGAGGTCGGCCGGGTGCCCCGCTCGATCCGGGTGGCCCCCGGTGACGACCGCGACGAGATCTACATGCTCAAGTGGCTGTGAAACTTTTGGCCCAATGCTTATCCGATGTCCTGTAGGGCCGTCTCGAACACCGCATAGGCTGCGGTACTGAACAACACGAAGCGCACCTCTTCCACCACGGCCGGGGCTGCCTGCCGTACCGCGGTCATCGCGATGCGGGCGGCGTCCTCGACCGGCCACCGGTAGATCCCCGTGGAGATCGCGGGGAAGGCCACCGTGCCGGCGCCCAGCCCGTCGGCGACGACGAGCGACTCCCGATAGCAGGAGGCGAGCAGATGGGATCGGTCCTCGCTCCGCGAGTGGACGGGCCCGACCGTGTGGATCACCCACCGCGCGGGCAGGCGGCCCGCGGTGGTCGCGACGGCCTGCCCGGTCGGCAGTCCCCTGCCGTACCGGGACGCGCGCAGCGCCCGGCACTCCTCCAGGATCTCGGGGCCGCCCCGCCGATGGATGGCGCCGTCCACCCCTCCGCCGCCCATCAGGGACGAGTTGGCGGCGTTGACGATCGCGTCCACCCGCTGCTCGGTGATGTCTCCCTCGACCAGAACTATTCGCATGCCTCTCACCTCTCTACGGGACGTAGTACTACCCCGAGTAGGCTTAAAGACGTGAAGGGACTGGGAGAGCTCGAACGCAGCATCATGGACATCCTCTGGGCGGAGAACGCCCCGCTGACGGCCCGCGAGGTGGGACGCCTCATCGAGGACCGCGACCTCGCGCCGACGACCGTGATGACCGTGCTCGACCGGCTGTCCCGCAAGGGCTTCCTCACCCGCACCCGCGACGGCCGCGCGTGGCGCTACCAGCCCGCCGCGAGCCGTGACGCGTACGTCGCCGAGGTGATGCTCGAGGCCCTGGACATGACCGGCGACCGGGACGCGGCGCTGACCCGCTTCGCCCGCGCCGTCTCCGGATCGGAAGCCGAGATCCTGCTGAAAGCCCTCACGGAGCTGGAGGAAGAGTGATCGCGGCGGCGGTCTTAGCGGCGCTCGCCATGGTGTGCGCGGTCGCCGCGTGGCGGCTGACCTTCGCGCGCTGGACCTGGCGCGCCCCGCGCACGGCGATCCTGTTGTGGCAGTCGCTGGGGCTGACCTGGGGGCTCGCCTCCACCGGCGCCCTGCTCGCCTTCGCGCTCGACCCCTACCGCAAGGGCGTCGTCCACGGCCTCGGGGAGTTCCTGCTGAGCGTGGAGTTCGGCGCGCGGACGCCGCACGACTACCTACGGCTGGCGGCGCTGGTCGCCGGCCTGTCGCTGCTCGCCGTACTGATCGCCCTGCCCCTCGCGGCCGGGGCGCAGACGCTGCGGGCCCGCCGCCGCCACCGGCTGCTGCTCGCGCTGGTCGCCCGGGACGAGCCGGCCGTGCCCGGGGTGCGCGTGGTCGACTTCCCCGGCGCCGCCGCCTACTGCCTGCCCGGACTGAAGTCGCAGGTCGTCATCAGCGACGGCACGCTGCACCTGTTGTCGTCCGCGGAGCTGGAGGCCGTGCTGGCGCACGAGGCCGCCCACGTGCGTGAACGCCACGACCTGGTGCTGCTGCCGTTCGCCGCGCTGCGCCGCGCGCTGCCCTGGTCGAAGCTGGTCAGCGACGCGCAGGAGTCGGTCGAGCTGCTGGTCGAGATGGCCGCCGACGACCGCGCCCGGCAGCAGTGCTGCCCGCGCAGGCTGGCCACCGCCCTGCTGCGCTTCGGCACCTCGGCCGCGCTGCCGACGCCGCAGGGCGCGCTCGGCGCGTCCGCGCCGTCGAGCGTGATGGCCCGGGTCGACCGGCTCGTACGGCCCGAGGTGGCACTCCCGATCACCCACCGCTTCCTGATCCTGGCCGGATCGGTGGTGCTCGCCACCAGTGCCCCGCTGCTCTGGCTGCTTCCCGGCTGAACCGTTTCCTTGCCGAACCATGGGTGCTAGCTGGCGTTAGCCGCTCAGTTTGCAATTGCAAGCAGTGCGAGGCAGACTGGGGGCATGGAACTGCCCAAGGTCACCTCGCTCGGTGAGTACATCCGCCAGCAGCGGCAGCAGGCGAAGATCTCGCTTCGTCAGCTCGCCGCGCAGGCCGGGGTGTCCAACCCTTACCTGAGCCAGGTGGAACGGGGCCTGCGCAAGCCGAGCGCGGAGATTCTGAACCAGATCGCGAAGGGTCTGCAGATCTCCGCCCAGGCGCTCTACGTCCAGGCCGGCCTCATCGAGGACCGCGAGCCGCACAGTGACGTGCTGACCGCGATCCGGGCCGACGTCACACTCACCGGGCGGCAACGTCAGGTGCTGATCGATATCTACGAATCGTTCCGCAAGGAGAACCGGGCCGACACCGCCCAGCCGCCGCAATCGGCTGAGCATCTCGGGGACGACCCGGTTCTCCCGCGCGACGGCATTGCACCGGATTCGAGGGAAGGATAGCCCATGACCATCACGACCCAGGCCAAGAAGATCACGGAGTCCAAGCCGTTCTACGCGCTCACCGGCGCCGGGGACTTCGCCGTGGAGAAGGCCCGCGCCTACGCCAGCACCGTGCAGGACAGGGCCGAGACCGTCGCCAAGGACTTCCCGGAGAAGGCCAAGGGGTACGCCGACGCCGCCGCCGCCCGCTTCACCCGGCTGTACGACGACCTGGCCACGCGTGGCCGCAAGGTCGTCAGCCGCGTGAGCGGCGAGGCCGCGCTGGAGCTGACGGAGGTCTCGGAGGCCGCCGAGCCGGCGATCGCCACCGAGACCACCGCCAAGCGGACCTCGACCGGCCGGACCCGCACCACCACCGCGGCCCAGAGCTGATCCGCGGCCCGCGCGAGTGACACCGCGGCGGCCCGCCTTCCCGCACGGGGAGGCGGGCCGCCGCCGTTACCGCCTGTTCTCCGTCCGGGCCGCTCTCCGTGCGGGCCGCTCTCCGTGCGGACTGTTCTCCGTGCGGGCGGGATGTTCCCGGAGACCGGCGTCCGGCGCCCGCGCCACGTGTCGGCGCCGCCCACTAGTCTGGGGGCGTCAGCGACCGTGACCGTGTGGGAGAGTCCATTGTTCGGGCTGTACGGCATCCTCGACATCATCTTCTGGCTGCTTTCCGTCGGGGCCTTCGTTTTGTCCGGCTGGGCGCTGGTGCACGCCCTGCGGATCCCCTCACGCGCCTTCCCCGCGGCCGGCAAGCAGACCAAGCCGCTCTGGCTGATCATCCTCGGCCTCGCGACGCTGTTCACCTTCGCCGGCGCGATCAACTACATGGGCATGGGGATGGGGCTGCCCAACATCTTCACCATCGCCGCCGTCATCGCGGCGGGCATCTACCTCGCCGACGTGAAGCCCGCGGTCAACGGCTACCGCGGCGGCGGCAACCAGGGGCCGTACGGTCCCTGGTGACCCGGGCTCAGAGCCAGTCGCGGCCCCGGAACACCCGATAGAGCGCGGCCGAGGCGACGACGATCAGCACGCTGGACGCCCAGAAGCCCCACGGGTGCCCGAAGCCGGGAAACGGGATGTTCTGGCCGTAGAAGCCGGTGATCAGCGTGGGCACCGCGATGATCGCGGCCCAGCTCGTCACCCGCTTCATGATGAGGTTCATCCGGTTGCTCTGCATGGTCAGATGCGTCTCGCGGATGTTGCTGACCAGGTCGCGCAGCGACTCCGTCCACTCCGTGGCCCGCAGCACCTGGTCGTACACGTCCTGGAAGTACGGCGCCATCTCACCGTCGCCGATCAGGCCGTTGCGCCGGACAAGGGAGTTCACGGCCTCCCGCATGGGCATCACGATGCGCCGCAGCGTGACCAGGCTCTTGCGCAGCTCGAACGTGCGCCGCTGGTCCTCCGGACCGACCGGCCGGTCGCCGAACACCGTCTCCTCCAGGTCCTCCACCTGCTCGTCCATGGCCTCGACGGTCTCGAAGTGGCTGTCCACCACGTAGTCGAGCAGGCCGTGCAGCAGGAACGCCACGCCGTGCCGGGCCAGGTCCGCCCCCTCGTCCCAGCGCCGGATCACCTGCTCGACCGAGAAGTCGTCCGTCTGGCGTACGGTGACCAGCGCGTTCTTCGTGACGAAGGCGGCCGCGGGCGCGACCCGCACCCGGCCCGACTCGGCGTCGAAGGCCGCCGCGTAGACGCTCAGGAACATGTGGCTGTCGTAGACGTCGAGCTTGGGCCGTTGCCGGTGCTGCAGCGCGTCCTCCACCGCCAGGGCGTGCAGCCCCAGCTCCTCGCTGATGGCCTGCAGCTCCTCCTCGGTGGGGGCGCACATGTCGAACCACACCACGGCCGACGGGTCCTTGACGTGCTCGGAGACGTCGGCGATCGGAAAGCCCTCGGCCTCCAGATTCCCGTTCCGGTAGAGCCGGGTGTGTCCCATGGACGGCTACCCTACCGATCCGGCGAACGCCCCCGAAGGGGCGCGTCGCGTCAGCCCTTGCCGAGCTGCTGGAAGCGGATCATGTTGCCCGCCGGGTCGCGGAAGGCGCAGTCGCGGACGCCGTACGGCTGGTCGACCGGCTCCTGCAGGACCTCGGCGCCGGCCGCGCTGATCTTCTCGAAGGCGGCGTCGCAGTCGGGGGTGGCGAAGACGACGGCGCGCAGCATGCCCTTCGCGAGCAACCGGCTCAGCGCCTCGCGGTCCTCCGGAGAGGCGGCCGGGTCGGCGTTGACGGTCTCCAGCACGATGTTGACGTCCGGCTGCGACGGCGGGCCCATGGTCAGCCAGCGCGCGCCCGCGTACCCGACGTCGTTGCGCAGCTCGAGGCCGAGCACGTCCCGGTAGAAGGCGAGCGCGGTGTCGCCGTCGTCGACGGTGATGTAGCAGTAGTGAAGGGTGAGTTCCATGTCCACAACGCTACGGACGGCGGTGTCCGCCACGCTTCTCGATTCCTGACCGGTCCGGTGGCCCATATCCGATCACCTGTGGAGTTACGGGACCGATAGGGTTGCGGCTCATGGTGGATCTCGCGCGCCGGCTCGGGCTGGCGGCACTGCTCGCCGTCCTCGCCGCATCCCCCGCGCACGCCGTGGCCTCGAGCGCCTCCGCACCCGTCGCCAAGGACGAGGTGACGATGGAGCTCCGCCCGAACGGCGTGCTCCACGTGAAGGAGACGATCACCCCCGCCGGCGAGACGGTGCGGCGCACGCCGCCCATCCGGACCCGCTACGACGACGGTCACGACCGCGTCTACCGCATCTCGAACGTCAAGGGCGGCTCGTACGACGGGAAGACCCTGACGTTCAAGGGCACGGTGGAGTACGACGTGACCGGCGCCGTGACGCCCACGGCGTCGGGGGAGGAACTGCGCTGGTTCGCGGTGTCCGGCCCCGTGCAGGAGGCCGTCGTCACCGTGAGCGGACCCGGCCGGGTGCAGAACCTGTCGTGCTTCGCCGGTGAGCTCAGCGCGGCCATCGCCTGCACCGGCGCCTCGGTCGAGGAGACCGGCGCCACCTCCACCTTCGAGCAGCAGGGCCTCGGGGACGGCCAGACGCTGACGGTCGTCGTCGGCTATCCCAAGGGCGCGACGGGGGCCCGGCCGATCCTGGAGCGCAGGTTCGAACTGTCCACCGCGTTCACGCTGAACGCCGTGACCGGCGCCTCTCTGGCGGCGCTGCTGGTGCTGCTGCTGGGCGGCGTGGGGCTGCTGTACTGGACGCGGGGCCGCGACGCCCGCGTCGTCGGCAGCGAGTCCGCCCCGGTCAGCGGCCACCGCAACGGGCACTTCAGCCCGCCGGACGGCGTGCGCCCGGGGCAGATCGGCACGCTGTTCGACGAACAGGCCGACGTGGTCGACGTGACCGCGACCATCGTGGACCTCGCCGTGCGCAACTTCCTGCGGATCGACGAGCAGCCGCGGCAGACCTACGACACCCCGGACTGGTGCCTGGTCAAGCTGCCCGGCGCCCGGATCGGCGACCTGCTGCCCTACGAGCGCGCCCTCCACGACGCGATCTTCGACGGCCGCGACCGGGTGCTGCTGTCCGAACTGCACGGGTCGTTCGCCGCCCGCCTGGCGACGGTGCGCGACGCGTTGTACCAGGACGTCGTGACGCAGGGCTGGTTCGCGCGGCGGCCCGACTCGACCCGGTCCCGCTGGACGACCCTCGGCCTGGTCGTCGTCGGGCTCGGAGTGGCCGCCACCGTCCTGCTCGCCTGGTTCACGACGTACGGCCTGCTGGGGCTCGCCCTGATCATCGCGGGGGCCGGGCTGGCCTTCGGCGCCCAGTACATGCCGGCCAAGACGGCGCAGGGCGCGGCGGCCCTGGCGCACACGCTCGGGTTCCGGGAGTACCTCGCCGGGGCGAACATCGACGACGTCCCCGCCGGCCAGCGCGTGGAACTGTTCTCCCGCTACCTGCCGTACGCGGTGATCTTCGACAGCGTGGACCGGTGGGCTCGGGTGGTCAGCTCGTTCAACGGCAACGGACGGCAGACCGACCACCTGTACTGGTACCAGGGCCCGGCCGAATGGGACCTGTCCAGGTTCGCCGACTCCATGCGGACGTTCGTCATGACCACCTCCGGGGCGATCTCGACCTCCCGCCAGTTCCGTTCCCTGTAGGCCCCCGGGGAGCCGTCAGGCGGGACGGACCCGCACCTCGCCGACCGGGACCCCGCCGCCGAACAGCGGGGCGGTCGCGAGACCGGCCAGCTCCGGGGCGTCGACTCCGGCGGCGCGCAGCGCGGCGACCGTCACCGGAACGCGAGCCCGGCCGCCGCCGTCCACGATCTTCACGGCGCCGGCGCGGCCGTCGGCGTCGGCGAACGCGTCGAACGCCTCCGCGCCCGACTTCACCAGCAGCCCGGGAACGGCCCGCATCAGCAGGTTCTCCGCCCGGGTCGTGCCGCTCGTCCATTCGGGGTGCGCGCGCATCGCGTCGGCGACGCGCCGCTCCGGAGTGCCGGCGGGGGCGAGCGTGAGACCGCGGAAGGCACGCGCCACCCCCGCAATCGAGACGAAGAACAACGGCGCGCCGCAGCCGTCCACGCCGGTCGCCGCGACCCGCTCCCCGGTGAACTCCTCGACCGTGGCGCGGATGGCCCGCTGCAGCGGGTGGCCGGGGTGGCGGTAGTCGTCCACGGGCCAGCCGTTGACCACACAGGTGGCGAGCATCGCCGCGTGCTTGCCCGAGCAGTTCATGAGGATCCGGCGGGCGTCGCCGTGCTCCCGCAGGACCTGACGGCGCGCCTGCTCGTCGAGGGGCAGGTCCTCGGGGCAGCGCAGGAACGTCTCGTCGAGACCCGCGCCCGCCAGGATCTTCCGTACGCCGTCGATGTGGAAGGGCTCACCGCTGTGGCTCGCGGCGGCGAGCGCGAGCAGTTCGTTCTCGAGCGGCAGGCCGGCCCGGACCATCGCGAGCGCCTGCAGGGGCTTCATGGCCGAGCGCGGCGACGCGAGGCTCGACGTGTCGCCGCACACCAGGGCCGGGGCGCCGTCCGCCCCGATCACGTGTACGCGGGCCCGGTGCACCGACTCGACGAACCCCGACCGGACCACCTCGACGAGCATCTCCGTCATGACGCGCAGTCTACGAAGCCCCCGGACATGGCAGAATTCGGGGCCATGCGTGCGGTCGTTCAGCGGGTCAGCTCCGCGTCGGTTGTGGTGGAGGGCCGGGTCGTCGGCGCCATCGACGAGCCCGGCCTGCTCGTGCTCGTGGGCGTCACCCACACCGACGGCCGGGCCGAGGCGGCCAGGCTCGCCGCCAAGCTGTGGGGGCTGCGGATCCTGCACGGCGAAAAGTCCTGCTCCGACATCGGCGCGCCGCTGTTGGTGATCAGCCAGTTCACGTTGTACGGCGACGCCCGCAGGGGCCGCAGGCCCACCTGGCAGGCCGCCGCGCCCGGCCCGGTGGCCGAGCCCCTGGTCGAGGCCGTGGTGGCCGAGCTGCGGGCGCTCGGCGCGCGGGTGGAGACGGGCGTCTTCGGCGCCGACATGAAGGTCACCCTCACCAACGACGGCCCGATCACCCTCGTCGTGGACGTCTGACCGCCGGTCCCGCGCGCCCGCCTGGCATCATGATCGGATGCAACAGGCGTGGGGCACGTGGGGACACGTCGTCGTCGCGGCCGTCTGCGCCGTTCCCGCGGCCGTTCTCGCCGTCCTGCTCCTCACCCGTCACCGCGTCCGCCGGGGCCATCCCGCTCCCCGCCGTACGGCCGTCGCGGACGTGGTCATGGTGGCCGGAACCCTCCCCTGGATCTGGATGATCCTCACGCCGGGGACCGAGTCGGGGGTGCACGTCGTTCCCCTGGTGGACCTGGCGGGTCAGCTCGCGGTGTTGTCACCCGGAGCGGCCGTCGTGCAGATCGGCGGCAACCTCCTGGTCTTCTCCGCGCTCGGCGCCATGCTTCCGGTCCGCTCCGCGCGCTTCGCCTCGCTCGCGGCGGTGGCCGCCGTCGCGGCCACCGCGTCGCTCGCCGTCGAACTCCTGCAGTTCGGCCTGCGGCTCGGCCGGGTGAGCTCCGTGGACGACGTGATCCTGAACGCGGCGGGCGCCGTGCTCGCCGCGCTCTGCGCCCGGCGGTGGTGGGCCCGCCGCTGAACGGAGGGCTATCGGATGCGCCGGCGGAGGGCGGGGTCGATCTTCACGTTCCGTCCGGCGTCCGGCGGCACCACGACCTCCTGGCTCGCGGCGACGCCGCCGGCCAGCAGGTCGATGTCCACCGGGACCGTCCGCTTCACGACCGCGAGGGCGATCGGGCCCAGCTCGTGGTGGCGCGCCGACGACCCCACGAAGCCGATCTGGCCGGGCTCGGCGGAGCCCTCCACGGCGGCCTCCGGCTCGGCCTCGACCGGCGTGCCGACGCCGAGGGTCACCGGGGCGCCGTGCGGGGGCAGCTCGTCCACGCTGCCGTCGAGATGCAGGAAGACCAGGCGGCGGGGCGGATGGCCGAGATTGTGGACCCGGGCGACCGTCTCCTGCCCCCGGTAGCAGCCCTTGCTGAGATGGACGGCCGCCTCGATCCACCCGACCTCGTGGGGGATCGTCTTGTGGTCGGTCTCGAACCCGAGCCGGGGCACGTACGCGGCGATGCGCAGCGCCTCGTAGGCCCACAGGCCGGCGGGCCGCAGGCCCAGCTCGTCCGGGAGGCCGCCCAGCCGCTCGCGCGGCACGAGCACGTCGCCGCCCATCGCGACGGCGCCCTCCACGGGCACGCCGGTCGCGACGGGGCTCTCGGCCGACGCGGGCGGGGCGACCGAGACCACCGCGTAGTCCGCGGTGACGTCGGCGATCTCGACCCGCAGCATGAACCGCATCTTCTCCAGGAAGGCCACCAGCTCGGCCGAGGTGCCGGGCTCCACGTGGGCCCACACGGCCTCACCGTCGTCCACGAGCGTGAGATGGTGCTCCACTCGGCCCTGCGGGTCGAGCAGCAGCGTCTGGGTGGGCGTGCCCGGCTGGAGCGTGTCGAGCCTCTGCGAGCTGAGGTCGTTGAGCCAGCTCAGCCGGTCGGGCCCGCTGATCCGCACGACCTCGCGGTTGCTCCGGTCGACCAGCGCGCGCCCGCCGGCCAGCGCCCGCTGTTCCGCGAAGGGATCACCGTAGTGGGCCGCGACGGTCTCGTCCGGCGCCTGCGCGGCCACCGCGCCGTGTGTGTCAAGCAATGGGCTCCGCATGCGTCCAAGGCTATTCGGTCCCCCGCCGCCGTCGTGGCGACGCCCGCTCCCCTGTGGACAACCGTCAGAACGGCACGCGACGGAGGGCGACCAGCGCCACGTCGTCCTCCCGTGCGCCGAAGGTGGCGATCAGCCGGTCGCAGAAGCCCTCCAGATCGTCGCCCACGCCCTCGGCCTGCTGACGGGCGACCTCCAGGCTCTCGTCCAGCAGTTTGTCGCGGTCCTCGATCAGCCCGTCGGTGAACAGCAGAACGGTGGCGTCCTCGGGCAGCCGGACCCGGTCCACCCGATACCGCTCTTCGGCCACGCCGAGCAGCAGGTTGCCGAACCGGTGATAGGCCGCCCCCTTCCCGGCCAGCAGCGGCGGGATGTGCCCGGCGTTGACGATCTCGGTCTCCCCCGTCGCGGGGTCGATCAGCATCAGGCAGACGGTCGCCGTCATGCCGGGGTGGTAACGCCGCAGGACCGCGTTGAGCAGGGCCATCGACCGGGCCGGGTCGACGGCGTCGATCACCGACGCCCGCAGCGCGTTGCGGAGCTCCGCCATCACCGTAGCGGCGTGCAGTGAATGGCCCTGCACGTCGCCGAGCGCGACCAGCACCCGATCGCCGAGGGGCAGCACCTCGTAGAAGTCGCCGCCGACTTCCACACTGTCCACCGCGGGCCGGTAGCGCACGCTGATCAGCAGGCCGGGGGTCCGGGGGATCTCGGCGGGCAGCAGGCTGCGCTGCAACGTGAGCGAGATCGTGTGCTCCTCCGCGTACGCGCGGGCCGCGTCGACCGCCAGCGCCAGCGCCTGGCCGAGCTGCCGCAGCAGGCTCCGCTCCTCGCCATCGAGCGGCGAGCCCGTCTCCACCCCCAGGAACACCGGCGACCGGCCCGTCTTCGTACGGCACAGCACGCCCGACACGCGCGCGACCACGTCGCTGTCGGGGACGACGCGGGCCCACGTCTCGTTGTCGATCTCGAAGACCCGCACCCCGGCGGACTGGCCGATCGAGATGGTGCTCAGCCGCTCCAGGGTGTCGGGGTGGACCGGCCTGGGCGCCGCGGGCTCGCCCGGCCGGGCCGCGAACCTGCGCAGCCGCCCGCCGGGCTGGACCGCCATCACCCGTGAGTAACGCTCCAGCAGCCGGGAGCAGCCCTCGGCCGCCACCGCCAGCAGCCCTTCGAAGTCCTC
This sequence comes from Microbispora sp. NPDC049633, assembly GCF_040675265.1. Lineage (NCBI taxonomy): Bacteria > Bacillati > Actinomycetota > Actinomycetes > Streptosporangiales > Streptosporangiaceae > Microbispora > Microbispora sp. NPDC049633. The sequence continues at coordinate 71,829 of NZ_JBFAOO010000007.1, read as the reverse complement.
CGCCTCGTTCATCGCCAGCGTGATCTCGGCCAGCTCGCTCAGCCGCTGCGCCATCCGCTCGGCCCGCTGCCGCGCCCGGTAGTACCGCAGGGTCGCCCGGACCGTGGCGGTGAACTCGTCGGGCTGGATGGGCTCCGACAGGTACGCGTCGGCTCCGCGCTCCAGCCCTTCGGCCCGGTCGGCCGGGGTGATGGCGTTCCCGGAGACCTGGATCACCGGGATCGAGGCGGTCCGCGGGCTCGCCTTGATCTTCTCGCACACCTCGATGCCGCTCAGGTCGGGCATCCGTACGTCGAGGACGACGAGGTCGGGCCTGAGCGCGTCGACGACGGCCAGCGCCTCCTCGCCGCCGCCGGCCTCGACGACCCGATGCCCGGCGCGGCGCAGCCAGCTCGCCAGGATGTACCGCTTGGTGGGGACGTCGTCGACGACCAGCACCGTCGCCGCGGCGTCAATCATGGGCCCCGCTCCCCCGCGTGTGCTCCTGCTGGCCGCGCACGGCCTCCCGGAGCGCCTCCAGCAGCTGGTCCCTGCGCAGTCCGTGCTTCGGCAGCACCGGGTAGTCCGCCACCGGATGCTCGGGCGCCACGGACACGACGACCGCGGGGATGGCCCGCAGGGTCTCGTCCTCGATCATCTCGTGCAGCAGCGCCGTACCGTCCAGGCGCGGCATGAGCAGGTCGACCAGGGCGACGTCCGGCGGGCTCTCGCGCATCATGCCGAGTGCCTCTACCCCGTCGGCCGCCTCGTCCACCGCGGCCGCGAACCCGAAGAGCATGCACCGCGCCAAGGCCCGGAACCCCTCGTCGTCGTCGGCCACGAGCACCCGGCCCACCTCCGGCGTGGTCATCCGGTGCGGCACGCGCAGCGTGGCCGTGGTGCCCTCGCCCACCCTGCTGTCCAGCTCCAGTGAGCCGCCGATCGCCTCCGCGAGCCTGCGGGCGTACGGCAGGCCGAGGCCGGTGCCCTTCGCTCTGAGCTGCAACGCCCCGGGCACCTGGAAGAACTCCTCGAAGACGCGCTCCAGGTGCTCGGCGGGAATGCCCACGCCGGTGTCGGTGACGGTGAAGACCGCCTCCGCCGTCGCGGGGTCCACGACGGCCGTAAGCCGCACCTCTCCATACTCGGTGAACTTCAGCGCGTTCGACACCAGGTTGCGCAGAATCGTGGTCAGCATGGTCTCGTCGACGAACAGCTCGCCGACCTCGTCCGACACGTCGACCGACAGCTCGACCCCCTCGGCCCGCCCGGCGGGGTGGAGCATCATGCGCAGCCGCTCGGCCAGGGCGACCACGTCCACCATCGACGGCTGGGGGTCCAGTCGTCCCGACTCGGCCTTGGCCAGGTCGAGCAGCTCGCCCACCAGCGCCAGCAGCGTCTCGGCCGAGCCGCCGATGAGGGTGATCTGGTGCTCCTGCTCCCCGGTGAGCGGTTCCGCGCCCGAACCGAGCAGCAGCCTCACCAGGCCGATGATCGAGGTCAGCGGCAGCCGCAGCTCGTGGCTCACGCTGGCCCAGAACCGCTGCCTGGCCTCGGCCGCCTGGCGGAGCTGGGACGACTTCTCGTCGAGCTCGGCGTACAACGCCACGACGCCGCGGTTGGTCTCCTCCAGCTCGGCCGACAGCTGGTTGTACAGCGCCAGCACGCCCTGGTTGGTCTCATTCAGCTCCGCGTTGAGCCGCAGGACCTCCTCCAGGGTGCCGGCCAGCTCCCTGTTCTGCTCGCGCAGCACGTCCATCGCCGTGCCGGTCGGCGACCGGCGGGCCAGCTCCTCGCGGATGCCGTCGAGCGATCGGGTCCTCTGCCCGGCCATGCCCTGCCCGGCGTGCTCGGGCACCCGCTTCACCAGCGTGACGCACCGGTCCTCGGTGGAGAGCGCGACCTGGTCGACCATGCGGCCGGCCAGCTTCAGGCCCTCGCCCGGCCGCACGTCGACGTCGTCGTGGTAGTTCACCGTGATGACCAGGCGATCCTCGCTCAGGTCGAAGACGACGTCGCTCTGCGCGCCGTACGCCAGCGCCTCGCGGCCGATCTCGCTGAGCGCGGTCGCCACCCGGATCTGGTCCTGTGATTCCAGTCCCACGAGCTCGGCGATCTGGCGGCCCAGCTGCCGTACGGCGAAGACGTCCTGCTCCCTGCGAATCTCCGCGCGGGTGAGAACCTCGCCCATCACAGCCCCTGTTTCACGGTGACGACGCAGGCGTCGTCCCTGCGGCTGCCCGCGTCGCGCAGCAGGGTCGCGCCCACCACGGCCGGGGAATGGGCGAACAGCCCGGGGAAGGAGGCCGGATCCCAGCGGTCGGTGAGACCGTCGGTGTGCAGCACCACCGTGGCGTGCGGCGGCAGCGCGTACTCGTACTGCCGGGGCTGCCTGCCCTTGTGCCCGGCGATGCCGGGCAGCGAGAGCATCCCCTGGCGCCCTTCCGCGTGGGCGATCCAGCCCGAGACGTTGCCCAGCCCGGCGAACGTGACGTCCTCACGGCGGACCCGCACCACCGCGACCGCACCACCCCGGGTGTGGCCCAGCCCCCGGTGCAGGCGTTCGAGCGCGGCGGCCGGAGCGGCGTGCGGATCCTCCATGAAGATCCGCACGGCCTCGCGGGAGGCGTGCGCGGCGGCGCCGCCGTGGCCGAGCCCGTCGCAGACGAGCACGCTGATCGCGTCGCCCGCGTCGGCGAAGGCGAAGGCGTCGCCGCACACGCTCTCCTCGCCGATCGGACGGCGCAGCCCGCTCACCCGCAGCGGCGGGCCGTTCAGGCCGTCCCGGGTGAAGTGCAGGACCAGCACGGTCCCCTTGCCGGGCATGGAGTGGACGTCCCAGCCCGTGGCCATGCGCGCGATCGCCCCGAGGCCGATGCCGAGCGTGCCCGAGGTGGAGTAACCGTCCCGGAGTGCGCGGGCGAGGTCGGTGATCCCCGGGCCCTTGTCGACCGCCACGAGTTCGACCGCACCCGGCCGCTCCAGGTGAGGGCGGACCAGAACGGCGCCCTCCACCGCGTGCTTGACCAGGTTCGAGACCGCCTCGGTCACCGCCACGGCGACCTGGCCGGTGCGGTTCTGGTCGAATCCGGCGGCGGTGGCCAGCGCGACGGCCGCCCTGCGCACCGCGCCGATCACACTCGGATCGTCGGTGCGGATCCAGATGTCTTCGTGCCGGTGTGTCATCGCCCGCGTCACCGGGCCCACTTGGTCACCGTCACGCGGGTGCCCTGGCCGGGAGCGGAGACGAGGTCGAACTCGTCGACGAGCCGCCGCGATCCGCTCAGCCCGAGCCCCAGACCCCCGGCGGTGCTCCAGCCCTCGGTCAGCGCCTGGTCGACGTCCGGGATGCCCGGTCCCTCGTCGCTGAAGACGAGCCGTAGCCCGGACCGCCGCCCGCCTTGCAGGACCTCGATGAGCACTCGGCCGCCTCCGGCGTGCACGAGGGCGTTCCTGGCCAGCTCGCTGGCGGCGGTCACGACCTTCGTCTGGTCGACCAGGGAGAGCCCTATCTCGGCCGCGAGGCTTCTGACCTGCTGACGTACGAGCACGACGTCGCCGTTGGTGGTGATGGGCAGCTCCCGGGGCCCGCTCACCCGGCGGCGCCCCTGACGTGTTCCAGCATGGCCACGCCCTTTTCCAGGTTGAGCGCCGTGCGCACGCCGCCCAGCGACAGGCCGAGCTCGACGAGTGTGATCGCGACCGCGGGACGCATGCCGACCACCACGGTCTCGGCGTCGAGCATGCGGGTCATCGCGGCGATCGTGGACAGCATCCGGCCGATGAACGAGTCGACGATCTCCACGGCCGTGATGTCGATGATGACCCCTCGCGCCCCCGAGGAGACCACCATGTCCGCCAGGTCCTCCTGCAGGGCCAGCACGCTCTGGTCGTCCAGGTCGATCTGGATCGAGACGATCAGGATGTCGCCGAGCTTGAGAATCGGCACACGTTCCATCAGGCGCGCTCCGCCCTGACCGCGACCCGCGTCCGCGCGGCACCCATGATCTCCACGCCGCTCCGCTTCAGCGCGTACGACAACGCGTCGGCCAGCGAGGCCTTGGTGACGATGTCGCCGAACTCGATGCCCAGCGTGACGATCGTGTGCGCGATCTGCGGGCGGATGCCGGAGATCACGCACTCCGCGCCCATCAGGCGGGCCGCGACGACGGTCTTGAGCAGGTGCTGGGCGACCTGCGTGTCGACGGCCGGCACGCCGGTGATGTCGATGACCGCGTGCTCCGAGCCCGTTTCGACCAGAGTCTGCAGCAGCTTCTCCATGACGACCTGGGTGCGGGCCGAGTCGAGCGTGCCGACGAGCGGCACGGCGACGATGCCCTCCCACAGCTTCACCACCGGCGTCGACAGTTCGAGCAGCTGCTCGGCCTGGTCCAGCATGATCTTCTCGCGGGCGGTGGAGTAGGTCTCGAAGGTGTACAGACCGAGGTCGTCGACGAGCCGGGAGAACCACACGAAGCCGCGCAGCGCCTCCGGGCCTCCGTCGTCCTCGACCACCTCGTACAACGCCTCCTTGAGCGAGAACACCAGCCGCGCGGTGTCGGAGGGCGTGTACCCCTGACGGACGCGGGCGCGGGAGAGCTCGGCGAGCAGCCCGCGCACGTCGGCGAAGTCGCCTTCCTCGCCACGGAGCGCCGTGCGCAACGCCTGGTAGAGGTCACGGAGTTCGTCTGGGGACGCTCCGGACAACTGCGTCCACCGTTGGAGCAACCGCTCCTCGCTGGACAAGAAGAGATCCACTATGCGCCGCCTGGCGGCCTCCGCGGGAACGGTCACGCTCATCTCCTGACGAATCGGCGTGGTGCGCCACTCGTCACGCTACCCGTAGGCAACCCTCCCAAAGCGGGCTGTGATTATCAAAGTCGGCATTTCCGACAATTGCCGAAAACGGTGAGATGCCGGACGTCGGTAGCGAAACCGAGCTCGGTGTCGAGGGTGGAGACGAGGCCGTCCACCATGCCCGGAGGGACCTCGGTCACCTCTCCGCAGCCCCGGCAGACGAGGTGGACGTGGTCGGCCTCGGAGGCGAGGTGATAAGTGGGGGCGCCGTGCCCGAGATGCGTGTGCGTGACCAGCCCGAGCTCCTCCAGCAGCTCCAGGGTCCGGTAGACGGTCGAGATGTTGACGCCCCTCGCCGTCCGCTGCACGCGCGAACAGATGTCCTCGGGGGTGGCGTGCCCGAGTTCGGTGACCGCTTCCAGCACGAGCTGACGCTGGGGGGTGATCCGGTAGCCGCGCGCCCGCAGCTCCTCGTGCCAAGTCTCGGCCATGCCCCAGAGTTTAGGTCGTACCCGGCGGAACGTGCCCTACATCGGAGCGCTCCCCTGCCGCGCCCGGTGCATCTCCCCGGCTGTCGCAGGAGGAGAGGAAAGTTCGCCGGATTAATCGTTTGCCCGCGCCCGCGCCGCTCGCATAGCGTGAAGGCACGCAGAAGGGAGGTGGTCCAAACAATGGTTGATCATTCTTGGGCTAGCGAGGTGGCTGTCCGCTAGGACTCGTCCATCTGGACCTTCCGTCTGGATGTCGTACGACGTCCCGGCGAATCCTCGACAGTCACCGGAACCCCGGGCAGCCGGCGGCCGCGGACTTCCGTCCCCGGCCATGGTCCAGCCGGCCCGCCTCGTCAGGAGGCGGAGCGCGCCCGGGGTTCTTTCTTTTCCTTGCTCGTCGAAGTCCTACTCTTCGAAGTCGCCGACCCGCTTGAGCTCCGCCGAGGCGTGCGACTGCAGCGGGTGCCCCATCGCCGACATGTCGTAGGCGTACATGAGATTGCCGTTCACCAGGCCGTAGAGCCGGTGTCCCGCGTTGTACTCCTTGGCCGTCGTGGTCCGCGCCACCACGTCCGTACGCAGCTCGATCTTGTGGAAGACGACCTCTCCCACGTAGATCTCCACGATGCCGGTCGGGTGCGCGAGGCACACCTCGATCTGGCGCTCGGGCTGGATCCGCCAGAACCCCGTCTCGGTGGACAGGGGCCGGACCTTGGCGCCCTCCGCGTCGAGCAGCCACGTGCGGCTCTGATAGGTCAGGAACGGCTTCCCGTTGTGCCCGAAGACGATCTCCTGGCCGAAGTTGGCGCTCTCCATGGTGGGATAGCCGATCACCCCGGCCCCCTCCCAGCGGCCCAGGAGGAAGGCGATCGGCTCGAGGTCGGGATGTACGTCCATGGAGACGAGCTTAGAGCCGTGCGCATGGACCCTCGCACCATGCGCGGCATGTACGGATTGCCCAACTTGTACGGCAGGCGGCAGCGCGGCGCCGACCCCGGCGGACTAGGCTTTCGGCTATGGCACGATCACTGGTGATCAAGGTGACGGCCGGCGCGGACGCCCCGGAGCGCTGCAACCAGGCGTTCACGGTCGCGGCGGCCGCGTTGGCGAGCGGAGTCCCGGTCTCGCTGTGGCTGACCGGCGAGTCCTCGTGGTTCGCGCTGCCGGGACGGGCCAAGGAGTTCACCCTGGCCGAGGCCGCCCCGCTGGAGGACATGCTCGACGCCGTGCTCGCGGCCGGCAGGGTCACGCTGTGCACCCAGTGCGCCGCCCGCAGGGGCATCACCGTGGACGACGTGATCGACGGCGTCCGCATCGCCGGGGCCTCCACGTTCGTCGAGGAGGCCCTGGGCGAGGGTGTGCAGGCGCTGATCTACTGACCGGCCGCGGTCACCGGCCGGTCAGCTCGGCAGCACCGCGCGCAGGCGTTCGTCGCGCAGCGCCTGATACCAGCTGTCGTCGATCGTCGGCAGCGGTCCGGTGACCCAGCTCAGCAGCAGGTCGGCCAGCGCGGGGTTGCGGGCCAGCGCCGGGCCGTGCAGGTAGGTGCCGATGACGCGGCCCGCGTAGCAGCCCTCCGTGCCGTCGCCGTTGCCGGTGCCGACGATCGTCCGCGACAGCGGGCGCACGCCGGGGCCGAGCCTCGTCACGCCCATGTGGTTCTCGAACCCCGTCAGCGTGGGCAGCCCCAGCGCGGGGTCGACCTCCGCGGCGAGCTCGCCGACGGCGCGCCGCTCCCCGCGCCCCGAGCTGATGTCCAGCAGCCCGAGGCCGGGCACCGGCTGGCCCTCCTCGCCGCCGAACACCGTGCCCATGATCTGGTAACCGGCGCAGACCGCCAGCAGGGCCGCACCACGCTGGATCGCGGCGTGCAGGCCGCCGTCGCGGCGCAGCCGTTCGGCCCCGAGGATCTGCGGCCGGTCCTCGCCGCCGCCGATCAGGTAGATGTCGCCCTGCTGCGGCACGGGGTCGGACGAGCGCACGTGGACGGTCCTGGTCCGGATGCCCCGGGCTTGGGCCCGCTGCTCCAGCACCAGGACGTTGCCCTGGTCCCCGTACGTGCTGAGCAGGTCGGGATAGATCCAGACGATGGACAATTCAGACTGCACGGCCGAACTCCGCTCGGATCTGCTGGAACGCGGTGTAGTTGGCGATCACGTCGATCTTGCCGGGCGCCAGCGTCGCCACCGCCCGCTCGAACGAGTCGCAGAGCTGGAAGGGGACCCCGGCCACGGCCAGCCGCAGCGCGAGGTCGAGGCGGCGCTCGCCGGTGACGAGGACGGGCCTGCCGCGCAGGATGCGGTAGTCGACGTCCCACAGCCAGGAGGTGTCGCGGCCGTCCGGCCCCTGGGCGTTGACCGACAGGATGATCGGCAGCGCCGGGTCGGCGACGTCGAACGCCTCCAGCCAGCCGGCCGGGTTCTTGGCCAGCAGCAGCCGCAGCGACCGGCCGTCCCGCTCGACGGTCGTGTAACGCCCGGCGACCGAGGTGACCGCACGCAGCCTGGGCAGCGCCCGGGCGGGATCGAGGCCGAGCGTCTCGGCGACCGCCAGCGCGACGGCGGCGTTGGCCCGGTTGGCCTGGCCGGGGAGCTGAATGTCCAGGCGCCAGTGCTGGCCGCGCGGGTCGGTCACGTACTCCCCGTCGAGCACCCAGCTCGGCTCGGGCCGGCGGAAGGTGCACTCGCGGCACGCCCAGCGCGAGTCGGCGAACTGGGCCGGGGTGAGGCCCTGACCGCCGTTGCCGAACCCGGCGCGGTCGAGCGGCCCGCCGCACTCGGGGCAGCACCAGGAGTCCTCACGCCAGCGCTGCCCCGCGGCCACCCACGTGACCTGAGCGGCCGTGGAGGCGCCCCAGGTCACCAGCGGGTCGTCGCAGTTGGCGATCACGTGGGTGGGCCTGCCGGCGAGCGCGCGGCGCCACTTCTGGGCCAGCAGCCAGATCTCCGCGGCCCGGTCCATCTGGTCGCGGCTGAGGTTCATGAGGCAGACGATGCCGGCCTCTGTGGTGTCGAGGACCTCGGGGAGGTACTTCTCGTCGACCTCCAGCACGCCGTACGGCGCGTCCTTGTTGGAGGCGAGCGCCGACACGTGCCCGGCGGGCATGTTGGCCCCGAAGGCGTTCGTCGCCACGTCGCCGAGCTCCTGCAGCGCCGAGGTGATCAGACGCGTCGTCGTGGTCTTGCCGTTCGTGGCGCTGACCAGGACGAGCTTGCGGTCGGCCGCGAGCTTGCGCAGCAGGTCGGGCTCCAGCATGAGGCCGACCCTTCCGCCGATCACCGAGCCGTCGCCACGCCCGGTGGCCCTGGACAGCGTCGCGGCCGTGCGGCCCAGGGCGCTGGCGAGCTGCGCCCGCAACGGTAGCTGACTCATGCCGCGATACTAATGGCCCTCCCGAGGATCACGATCCGAAGGACAGCTCGGCGGGGGTGTCGCCGTCGAACGGCAGGACGAAACGGCGCGGCCAGGACAGCACGGTCTCCAGCCAGCCCGCGCTCATCGTCTGGGCCACGTACTTGACCCGCTCGCGCGGCTCGACCCCGATGGCGACCGTCGTCACGTCCCGCTGGATGCCCTCGTGCTCGTCGTCGCCCAGGATGACCCGCCAGGCCAGCGCGCGGTTGCGGTCCACCTCCATCGACAGCGGGTGGTGACGCAGCGCCTTGGCGCGGTGGCCGAGCAGCTCGGTGCGCACGCCGACCGCGACCCCGCCCTCGGCCGGCTCGGCCCCGTTGACCCCCTGGTGGGGGTACGGCCGGCCGGCGGGGTCGGTGCCGAACAGCGGATACTCCATCGCCGGGGCGGGACTGCGCAGGTTGGGCGCGGGATGGCCGAACGGGAACAACCGGTCCACCTCGTGCAGCCAGCGGACCTGCGGGATGACCCAGGCGGCGCCCGGCCGGTCGCCCGCCCGCATCGGCGGGTCGCCCTCCGCGCCGTCCGCCTGGCCGGCCGCCAGCAGTCCGGCGGCGACCTCGGCGGCCTTTTCGGTGAGCAGCGCGGGGTCGAACCACGTGCGCAGCGACCAGGCGCGGCGCGAGACCGACCGCTCGACCAGCGTGGCCAGCAGGCACTCGCGCCGCTTGGCCGGCAGCTCCGCCCAGATGTCGGCGAGCACGCGCGGCACGCCGGGCAGCGACCGGTTCGTCACGAACGCCAGGACGACCGTGTCGGTCCAGATCCGCAGCCACGCCCACTCCGGGGCCACCGCGAGCAGGTCGGCCTCGCGCAGCTCGACCAGTGTGCAGGCCTTCCCCGTACGGCACTCGCGCCCGCAGGCGGCCGAACGGCGCCCGCAGATCGGCGGCACCGGGCCGAGCGTCTCGCGCTCGCGGTCCTCGCCCAGCGGCACCTGGACGCGCAGCGGGCGGTCCATGCCGTCGGCGAACACCGCGGCGAAGCCCGGCTGGAGCGACACCACCTGGCGCGACTGGTCCTCGCTGAGGTTCATCGCCGCGCCGACGAGCGCCCGGTCGTCCTCGGCCGGAAGCCGGTGCACCACCTTCAGCGCCGTGTTCTTGACGACGTCGGAGACGAGCTTGGTCGGGATCTGCTCGGCCACGATGATGCCCTCGCCGTACGCCCTGATCTCGGCGAGCATCCCGGCCAGCAGCTCGACCGCGTGGGTGGAGGCCCGCTGGGAGCCCCGGTCGCGCAGCAGCCGGTGGGCCTCCTCGATGACGATGACGTGCCGCAGCCCGCCCGCGCCGTCCTCGCCCCGCGGTTCGGAGCGGGCGCGCATCCGCAGGTGCTCGACGATGCGGATGATCAGCGTGCCCATGAGGAACGCCTTGTCCTCGTCGTTGGCCACGTCCTCGATGGCGAGCACGACGTTGCGCTGGAGCAGGCCGCCGATGTCGGCGGGGTGGCCGCCCTCGAAGAACCGGCCCGCGCTGCCCACCCGCAGGCTGCGCAGGCGCAGGCTGATGAAGCCCTCGACGTCGGCCTGGACCTCGTTGCCGTACCCGATCTCCTGGATGACCTCCAGCGCGTGCTGCTGGAGCTGCTCCAGGGTCGGCACGGCCGGCTGCACGGCCGCTCCCGGGATGCCGCCGCCGGTGACCACGTCCCAGCCGTTGGCCTCGTAGACGCGCTGCAGCGCCAGCGACATGATCTGCGGGAACGGCTCCTCGGCGTCGAAGGCCGCCATGAACAGCGCCCTGACCATGTCGATGTGGGCCTGCACCGGATAGCCGGGCTCGGGCGCGAGCGGATTGACGCTGATCGGCACGTTGTCGGGCGCCGAGGGGTTGATGACGGTCAGCGGCGCGAGGTGCTCGACCCGGCCGGCCATCGCGGCGTACTCCGACTTGGCCGGCTCGATGGCCAGCCACGGGATGCCCGCCTTGGTGAGCTGCTCCAGCAGGTGACGTACGGTCTGCGACTTGCCCGAGCCGGTGGCGCCGGTGACGAAGGCGTGGCGGTTCAGCGTGGCGAGCGGCACGCGGAACGTTCCGACGGCACGGTCCTGCCCGTCGACGATCGCGCCGAGGTCGACGGTCTCCGCCGAGCCCTCGACCTCGGCCTCGCTGGTCACGTCGAAGAAGCCCGCGTCGAGCACCCGGACGCCCGGCACCTCGCGGCGCGGCAGCCCGGCGAGCGCGGCGAGCGCCCCGGCCGTCGCCGCGAACGGCGCCGCCGCGCCGTCGGCCGAATCCTGGAGGTCGACGGTCAGCGCCTCGCCGAAGCCGTAGACCGACTCACAGGTGCCGTCGCCGGTCAGGGCGGGCAGCGACATCGCGCTGCGCAGCCGGTAGGGGTGGTGGCTCATCTCCACCGAGCCGACCAGCACCGGCGCGATCTGGCGCAGCTCGTCGGGGCCTGCCGCGCCGGCGAGCACCCGGACGTTCCACAGCCCGGCCTCGCGGAAGGCGTCCAGCTCCTGCATCCTGCGCTCGGCCCGCTCGGCGTCGAACCGCGACCGCTCCGAGGCGTCGCCGTACTGGCGCAGCACGTTGAGCTGGGTGCGCAGATGGGCCACCTCGGCGTCGAGCAGGTCGGTCGGCTCGGCGACCACCACCCACGCGAACGGCCGGGACATGAGCGTGACCAGCGTCGACTCGAACAACGTGGGCCGCTTGGTCTCGTCGGGCTCCGGCTCGCGCCTGCCGTAGAGCGGCGGCGCCTGACGGCCGGGACACGGCGTCCAGACGAGGTCGGCGAGATCGGCCAGCCACTCGTCGCCGATCTCCACGCCGCGCGCGCCGCCGGGGAACAGCAGCGGCTGCGGACCGGTGACGGGCGGTTCGGGCGCCGTCGCCGCGCGCCGCGGCGGCTTGGGCGGTGTGAGCGGCCCCGCGTTGGTGATGAGCTCCAGCGGCGCACCCGACCCCCGCGACAGCCAGCCGATGACGAACGGCCGGTTGCGCTGCGCGGCGGACAGGACCGCGGGGAGCACGGTGACGAAGTCCCACTCCGCCGACGAACTACGCGACGGCGCCGTGATGGCCTGGATCCGGTACCACGGCCCGCTCAGGGGGAACGCGTGCATGAGACCCCTCGATTGACGACGAACAGGGGAGAGACTCCATCAACGATCACCTGTGCACAGCCGTGTTGACGATGCCCTTACCAGCAACGGACGGTGTCATGGCCGCATGTGACGTTTGGGCGGCGGTCATGACCGCTTGCGCCAGTCGAGGCGGGGTGGCGGGGGGCCCAGGTTCGGGGGCACGTCGGGCAGCGTGGGCTCCTCCGGCTCCGGCTCCGGCTCGGGCTCCGCGGGCGCCAGGGCCGCCCGCCGGATCTCCTCGAACTCCCCCAGCGTCGTCTTGGGAAAGGTGAGTATCGCCGGGTTCGCGTCCGCGAGGCGCACCTGGCGTCCTTCGGCCGTCGAGTAGGTGATGATCACGGAGGTCGTGGGGAGCTGCTGGAGCTGGTGCGGCTCGACCAGGAACTCCCGTGACCGCTGCAGCACCCCGTCCGCGACCGTGGGCGCGCGCCGCCCCCACTCGGTCGACTCGGTGATGTCCTCCCGCAGGTCGCCCTCGCCCTTCTCCTCCCCCTCCGTACGGCTCTCGCCGACCGTGGAGGTGTAGAAGCCGCTCGGGCCGTTGACCGCGGAGCTGAACGTCTCGGTGAGCTGGGCGAGCTCCAGGCGGTGCTCGGTGCCGACGTGCTCGCTCGCCACGCGGGCGTCCTCGGCGTTGCCCAGGCGCATGAACGCGACCGCCGCGTGTCCCCGGCCGAGCCGCTCCCGTACGGTCGGGGTGAGGCTGCGGTAGGTCAGCACGAGCCCGGTGCGCGAGGTCTCACAGGCGTCCATCAGCCGGTCGAGCACGTCGCCGCGCAGCTTGTCCGCGCCCGCGACGATGATCGTGTGATACCAGGGCCGCTCGCTGGCCGGCGACTGACGCAGGATGTGCGTCAGCGCGGTCGCGACGTACGTCCCGAGCACCCTGTTGCCGAAGACCCCCGCCTGCCGGTCCATGCTGACCACCCGCAGCCGCGCGGGCGGCAGCCGTACGGCCTCCGAGCCCAGCGTCTCCAGCTTGCGCAGCTGGGATTCCAGCGCCCAGGCCCGCTCGATGACCACCCGGTCGGCGACGCCGCGACCGAACAACGTGCCGATGCGTTCGAGCTGCGACGCCGTGAGCAGGCCGCACTTCATGTCGTCGCGCGGGTCGCCCACCTGGGCGAGGGCCCGCAGGGCGGCGGTGACCTGGCTGATCGTGGCGTTCTCGCCCAGGACCTCCAGCACGCGCTCCAGGATCGCGTTGTCGAAGCCGATGTCCCTGCTGGTCTCCTCGCTGACGCTCACCACGTGGGCGAGCACGTCGGCGAACGCCTCGGGCTTGAGCGTCGAGCCCAGGTCGAGCCGGGGCAGGTCCACCGGGAGCACCCAGACGAGCGGGTCGTCCCCGCCCCGGCGCGCCAGCTCGATGAGGTCCTTGGCGATCGCGCCCTCCGAAAGGTCGAGCACGGTCAGGTGCCCGCCGCTGTAGAGGCGCGTCGCGCCGATCAGCGTCACCAGCGCCGACCAGCCGGTCAGCGTGCCCCCGGCCACGTCCACGCGGTCGATCTCGTCGGGCACCGCCACGGCGTACCAGTTGATCTGCTGGTCGAAGCGGCTCTTCTTCTCGGCCCAGTCGCGGTATTTCGCGGCGTGCTCCTCCTGCGCCGTGACGATCTCCCGCTGGCGGCGCTCCTGCTCGCGCAGCGCCTTGCGGCGGCGCTCGTCGAGCCGCTCGTTGACCGTACGGTCTCCCTGCCGGATGGCGTAGGCGCAGATGGCGGCCACGCCGCCCGCGGCGACCAGGCCGAGCATCACGAACGACCAGGTGAGCAGCCCGGTCACGCCGAGGATCAGGATCCCCGCGGCCACCACGGCCATGAACGTACGAAAGATCTTGACCGGGCGGTTGAGCAGGTCCTTCTGCAGCCGCTCCCGGTGGACCCACTCGGTGTCCACCGGAGGCTCGGTGACGTCCTCCCTGGCCGGTCGCTTCGGCGGCGGCCCGGGATCCGGGTACAGCAGCGCATACTGCCAGCCCAGGTAGATCCGGTCCGCCTGCAACTGGGCATGCTCGGGGTGCGGGTCGCCCACGGGCCCTCCATGTCCGCCTCGGTCACAGCGTAGGAGCTGGAAGCCCTGTCAGGGCGGGCTTCTCGCCATTCGGACGCATTTCCGCCCGGGGGACCGAACCAATGCGACCAATGGGGCAAGTGTGGTCGTACTACGATCGACTGCCATGACGTCATCCCCCAATGGCGCCCGCCGACGACGCCCGGTCCTCGTCCCGGTCGCCTCCGCGCTGGCCGTCGTGGGCATCGGCGTCACCGCCGCCTTCGGCGGCTTCGCGGAGGCCCCGGAGAAGCCCCCGGCCACGGTCTCGCCCGGTGACGTGATCGATCAGGGGCGGTTCCACACCCAGTTCATCAAGGCGATCGACACCACCGAGAAGGGCGACTTCGGCACCACGAAGCGCTACCTGGAGCTCGTCCTCAAGGTCACCAACATGGGCAAGGAGACCGCCTCGGTCGGCGTCATGCCGGAGCCCGGCAAGGGCTTCACCCAGAGCACGAGCTTCGCCAGCTCCCTGCTGCGGACGCGCCCCGAGATCAAGACCAAGTACGGCCCAACGGTCTCCGTGCTCAGTCTCGGCGTCGAGAGCCACCAGTTGCATCCCGGCATCACCACGACGGTCGTGGTGAAGTACGAACTCGAGCCCACCGCTACCGCGCCTCCCGAGATCAGCCTCGACGTGGGCTCGTTCGCGTACGAGGGACTCGGACTGCTGAACCAGGGTCATGACTGGATGCTCGCGGGCGCGTACAAGGACGACGACGGTCCCTTCGAGCCCGAGGTGGCCACGCGGATCACCCTTCCCGTACGGAAGGAGAGCGCCTGATGGCGGTCACTCAGGCGGAGCGCCGCACCCCCCGTCGTGCCGCGGCCCGCAAGCCACCCCGGCGCGGACTGATGCGGCGCGTCGGCGCGGGGCTGGCGGGAATCGCGCTCGCGGCTGCCGCGGTCTACGCCCAGCAGAACTTCTCGATGTCCTTCGAGCAGCGCGTCTCGTACCTGACCTACAAGGGCCGGGCCGGCGAGACCGTGGAGACCAAGCGCTTCGCGGTGAAAGTCCTGTCCGTGAAGGCCGCCCGGGCCGTGGACACCACGGACTACTCCAACAAAGTGACCGAAGTGGCCACGAGCAACCTGTTCCTGCTGGTCGACGTCTCGGCCACGAGCACGCGCGAGCCCTTCAGGCTGAGCAAACTCGGGCCCCCCGTCCTCCTGACGGCGGACGGCCGGCGCTACCAGCCGACGGACAAGGTCAACGAGACGCTGACGCTGTTCAACAGGTACATCCAGCCGGGGTTCTGGTCCAGTGGGCTACTCGTCTTCGAGGTGCCGAAAGACGCCGTGGCGGGCGCGAACCTCGTCTTCATCCCTCCCGTCAGCCCGCTGGTCAGCGACAACTACGCGCCCGAGGCGCAGATCGACCTGGGGCTGTCCGGCGGCGCCGCCGACCGGCTGATCTCACAGGCGGAGGACCACCACTCACTCGTGAGCGCGAGCCGATGACCGATACGCCCATGGACGGAACCCCGCCGAGGAACGGCGCCCCTCGGAGGAGGGCGCGTGACTGGTTCGCCCCCCCGGCCGAGCAGCCCTCCGACATGACGGACATCACCTACAGCGGGCCGCTTCCCCCGCCCCCGCCGACGGCGCCACCCGCGATACCCATCCCCGGCACGCTGAAGCCGCCGACGGACCTGCGCGTGTGGCCGCCTCTGGAGCCCGAAGGGGAGGACAGGTCCACCCAGCCCTTCCCGGCGCTGCGGACGAACCGGCAGCCGCCTCCCGCGGCGCTCGCACCCACTCCCCCGCCTGCGGAGGCGCCCCCGGAGGCACCCCCCGAGTCGCCCCCGGAGCCGCCCGCTGCGGAGGCGCCCCCGGCGCCGGCGAGGCGGCGTACGGGCCTGCTGGTGGGCGGAACCGTGCTGTCCATCGTGCTCGCGGTCGGCGCCCCCACGCTGTTCGGCTACCAGGCCTACAAGTACGGCCGCCCCGCTGACATCGTCCATGTCGTGCAACCCGGCCAGGCGGGAGTATGGCAGCACGTGTCGTGGCGGGTCACCGTCGACAAGATCAAGGACCCCACCGGCAAGCCGGAGCGGTCGGACCGCCAGTGGCTGAAGGTCGTGGCGACCAGGACCGCGCTCGACGCGGAAGGCGCCGTTCGTCACGGAGCGCCGGCCGAGGTCAAGTTCACCGACCGGGCCGGGCGCACCTGGCAGATGGAGAAGGTGAACGACGAGACGCCACCCGACGTCAAGGACAACAAGGTCGGCACGCCGTACCGCCTGGAGTTCATGGGGGTGGTCCCGCCCTCCGTGGCCGACGAGGTCGAGGTCGCCCTGCGGCCGAGCAGCTACCGGGACGTGCCCGAGCAGTCGGCCGAAGATTTCGTGAAGGCGGCGTTCACGTCGACGGAGAGAGACGATCGGGTTCTCCGGTTCCGCCGGTGAGCCTGCTGCGGGTCGCGGCGAGGTCGAACGTGGCGGCGATCAGGCACATCGTCACCAGGGTCACGATCAGGTCCGCCACGTAGACGACCGGCACACCGGTCGCGAACCACAGGTACGGCTCCTCGCTCGCCGTGAGATAGCGACCCGCCCTGAGGAGAAAGTCGCCGCCGATGTGCAGGCCGACGTAACAGAGGGCGAACAGCCCGAACAGCGGGGCGCCCCCACGCACCGTCAGGCGCAGGGAGTTGAGCAGCGGGATCCAGCGGCCGGTCCAGCCGGCGCTCAGCTTGACGAGGGCGAGACGCGTCCAGTTGTGGGTGCGCTCCAGGTGGACCGCCGCCTGCTCCAGGCGGGTTCCCCTGATCGTGGTCCGGGTGTCCTCCGCGTAGGCGCCGTAGACGAGGATGCCGACGGTCAGCCACGCGAGCGGAATGGCGAGGGCGTCGATGACGTACGGCCAGACGCCGGCCAGCCACTCCGAGACCGGCTTCCACCCCGGGATGCTCTCCTCGGCCTTGGCCGCGAAGTCGTGCCAGGCGGCTACAGCCGACCGCTGCCCGATCCAGTCGGAGCGCGCCCCCACGGCGGCGGCGACCGCGTTGATCCCGTAGAACGCGAACGCGAGCTCCCCGAACGTGGCCAGCATGCCGGAGAAGCGGCCCTCCTTCGCCTCGTGGCGGCGGCCGAAGTACCACTTCAGCACGTAGGCGACCGCCATCGCCGCCAGGGAGACCTTCGGGTCGAGGTTGACCAGCCCGCGCGCGACCCCGCTGTCGTCGCCGCTGAACGCGTCGACCACGTACCGGTCCGGCTGCCGCATCATGTCGATGCCCGAGAACTCGCGAGCGTCCTCGGCGACGAACCCCCAGGTCGTGTAGATGCCGGCGAAGACGAGCGCGGTGCGGTTGAGGGCGTTGAGCAGGCTCTCCTTGGCCTCGCCGCCCGCGCGCCGGGCCTGCGTCTCCAGCAGCGCCTCGCGGATGACGTACAGCATGCCGACGGTCGTCGCGAGCGACGTCATCACGACCAGCGTGAAGAGGAACATCACCACCACGAGGCGGGCCTGGTACCACGAGCCGTGCGAGATGGTGGCGGCCAGCAGGAGCAGCGCCCACCGCACGAGCCGTCCGGCCGAGAACCAGAGGATCAGCGGGAGGGCGCACTTCGCGAGGATCCGCAGGGCGTTCAGCGGCAGCGCGTACGGCGACAGCGCCCAGGAGGCCCGGCGCGGCGCGGCATCCTGGCGAGGGGCGGCAAGTGCGGACGTTCCGGACACCTGCCGCATGCTATCGGCTCCCACCCCTCCCTACGGTGCGATGAGCTCGACTGTGGGGAAGTAGGTCCGATACCGGGCGGTATCTCGGGTGAGCAGCCGGTATTTCCGCACGGCAGCGTGCGCGCCGATGAAGAAGTCGGGCAGCGGCGACCTTTTCCCGCCTCCGCGCCTGCGATAGGCGAGAAAGGCCTTGCCCGCCAGGAAAGCCGCCTCGAAGGGAACGTCCTCACGTTCGTAGTCCTCGGGCGGCAACGCCTCGTCAAGACTCTCGATGCTCTCGTAGCCGACCGACACCTCGGAGTACACGACCGGATTGACGATCAGCCGTCCTTCGTCCAGCACCCGCGACAGGGCCTCGGCGGACCAGGCACCCCATTTGGGATCATCGGTGGCGACGTCCAGCAGAACGCAGGAATCCACGAGAGTGACCTGCTCGCGGACGACACGCAGGGTGTTACTCGTCACGCAGCAGTCCCATGATCTCGTCGGTGGTCATGGACGTCGTGGCACTGCCCCGGAGTCGCTGCGCGGCCCGCTGCCCCCGCGTGCTGCTGCTCTCCCGGCGCACGATCCGCAAGGTGTTGCCCACTTCGATCACGTCGACCTCGTCGCCGGGGTGCAGGCCGTACTTCTCGCGGATCTCGGCGGGAATGGTTACCTGTCCCTTGCTGTTCAGTCGCATCGCGCTCGTCCCCGTCACGTATTACATGTAGCACGTAATACTAACTCTCCACAGGAAAACGCAGAAGGCCGGTGCGTTCGCGGGAACGCACCGGCCTTCTGTGAAGCGGTGGATCAGACGGCGACCGAGAGCTGGGCGACCTCGCCGAGCTTGGCCTCGACGGGGACGTCCTTGGTGACGCCGCCGCCGGCGATGATGCGGACGGTCCACTGACCGGGAGCCGCGAAGAAGCGGAAGATGCCCTCGTCGGAGACGACGACCTCGCCGGTGAACTCGCCGCTGTGGTCCAGCAGGCGAGCGTACGCCGTGCCGGCGCCGGACACGACGCCCTGGATCACGGCCTGGTTGGACAGGTCGATGCCGGCCGGCAGCGCGACGGTCTGCTCAGGAGCAGCGCAACCCTGGGTGGTCATCAGCGGGCCTCCCCCAACTCGATCGGCACGCCCACGAGCGAGCCGTACTCGGTCCACGAACCGTCGTAGTTCTTGACGTTGGGCTGGTCGAGCAGCTCGTGCAGCACGAACCAGGTGTGCGCGGAGCGCTCGCCGATGCGGCAGTAGGCGATGGTGTCCTTGGCGAGGTCCACGCCGGCGCCGGAGTAGAGCTCGCGGAGCTCGTCGTCGGAGCGGAAGGTGCCGTCGTCGTTGGCCGCCTTCGACCACGGGATGTTGCGGGCGGTGGGCACGTGGCCACCGCGCTGCGCCTGCTCCTGCGGCAGGTGGGCCGGGGCGAGCAGCTTGCCGGTGAACTCGTCGGGCGAGCGCACGTCGACCAGGTTCTGCTTGCCGATCGCGGCGACGACGTCGTCGCGGAAGGCGCGGATGTCGTTGTTCGGCTCCTGGGCCACGTACTGGGTGGCCGGGCGCTCCACGACGTCCTCGACCAGCTCGCGGGACTCCAGCTCCCACTTCTTCCGCCCGCCGTCGAGCAGCTTGACGTTCGCGTGGCCGTAGACCTTGAAGTACCAGTAGGCGTAGGAGGCGAACCAGTTGTTGTTGCCGCCGTACAGGACGACGGTGTCGTCGTTGGCGATGCCCTTGGCGGACAGCAGGGCCTCGAAACCGGCCTTGTCGACGAAGTCGCGGCGGACCGGGTCCTGCAGGTCCGTCCTCCAGTCGATCTTCACGGCACCGCGGATGTGACCCTTGTCGTAGGCGCTGGTGTCCTCGTCGACCTCGACGAGCACGACACCCGGCGTGTCGAGGTTGGCCTCGACCCAGTCGGCGTCCACCAGAACGGCGGAGCGGCTCATTGGATTCTCCCAGGTTGTAGACGGCGAATGAGCAGGTACGTTTCGCAGCCCAGGCAGAAGCCGAACGCTGCGTTGAGGAAGGCGGCCAGCAGTGCCGCTGCTGTCGCACCCAAGGCCAGTGCGGTGATCCCCACCGCGAATCCGATCAGTCCCACCATCGCGAACCCCAGTCCGACGGCCTGCGCGAACCGCGGCGGCGCCGCGTCCTCCGTCTCGGCCGGCGGCCCCAGCCTCGGACGTACGAACCGGCGGAAGACCAGCCCGTACGGCGACGCGTCAGCGGCGCCGAGCGCGAAGACGAGCGCCTGCGCGGCGAGGAGCCAGGGATTCTGCGTGACCAGTACGGCCGCGAGGACCAGGCTGGTCACGGCCGCGCCGAAACGCGGGCCACGAGGGTCGATCTGCATCGTGGGGATGCTCCTGAAGGATTCTTGGAACGCGGCACGAAGCCGCAGGAATCACCCTCAGGCCATGCGACAGAGCGAGGTCGCGACGCGGCAGAAGTCCACCGCGCGCCGCTTCGTGAGCAGCTCTGTCGTGGGAGTCATGGTCATGACAGTACCTTCCGTCTCGGCATCTGTCACACCTTGTCCGATGGATGAGACGGCCCATGAGACGCGCCGTCCACGGCCGCGCCGAGGGCCGCGATCACGTCGGCCTTGCGCGGCTGGCCCGCCGCCCTCTTCACGACGTTGCCCGATTCGTCCAGGACGAGCACGGTGGGGGTGCGCAGCACCTCGAAGCGCCTGACCAGGTCGAGGCGCGACTCCGCGTCGATCTCCACGTGCCGGACGCCGGGCACCAGGGCGGCCACCTCGCCCAGGATCCGGCGGGTGGCCCGGCACGGCTGGCAGAACGCGGTCGAGAACTGCACCAGCGTGGCGCGCTCGCCGAGGTCGGCGCCGAGATCCGCGCTCGTCACCGGGGCGTGTTCCACGGCCCGCATCCTCCCGTCACGCCGTCTCAGGACCAGTCCGACGACCACGCCCAGGACGAGCGTGGCCACGAGGGTCGAGACACCTGCCATCACGGTGTGCAACCGTACGCCCGGTAAGGCTGATTCCCGTACCAGATCACGGGAAGGTCACAGCGTGGCGGTCACCAGGACGCGGCCGCCCGAGTCGGCGAGCTCGATCCGGTCGATCTGGCCCGGCCGCAACGCCGTCGAGCCTTCGAGGACCATCTTCTGCCCGCGGTATTCCCCCGCTCCCACGGTCCAGCTGCCGAGGGCCGAGACCGTGCCGTCCTTCGCGACCGCGCGCAAGGTGCAGACCGTGCCCGCGGGAACTCCCGCGACCCTGGCGACGACCTGCGTCCCGCCGTCCTGCGGGACGAGCCGTACGGCGATGCGCGCGTCGCCGCTGCGCCCGCGCGCCTCGGGCGGCGCCGTGACGGTGGCCTCCGCGGGCGGCGCCGTGACGGTGGCCTCCGCGGGCGGGTCCTCCACCTTCTTCGCCACGGCGCCCGGCGACCGCTCGGGTCCCGGCGACGACGCGGCCGGCTCCCGCAGGTCGAAAAGCCGCTGCTCCGGCACGTCCTGCTGCGCCGCGGGCGCCTGGCCGGCGGCCGCCGAGTCGGCGGCCCCGTCCACGGCGCTCTGCGTGGCCGGCGCCGCGGCGACCGACGCGGCGTCGTCCGAGACGTCCTGCGCCGCCGACAGCCACGCCGTGCCGCCCACCGCCGCGACGACGACGGACGCGGCGAGCGCCAGCAGCACGCGGGACGGGCGCTTGCGGCCGGCGGGCGGGAACGACGCCGCCGCGACCTCGGGAACGCTCTCCGGAACACTCTTCGAGACACCCGAGACGACACCCGCGACGACACCCGCGACGACGCCGTCGAGCACGGCGCGCGGCGGCGCGGCGGCGCGCTCGATGTCCTCGGCCGACACACGGGCCAGCAGCGGCGGCAGGCCGGACAGCTCGGCCAGCTCCGCCCGGCACGCCGCGCAGGTCTCCAGGTGGGCCTCGACCTCGGCGGTCTCCTCGGCGTCGAGCGCCCCCAGCACGTACACGCCGAGTGAGATCCGCACCTCCTCGCAGGTCATGGCGCCAGCCCCCGTTCCTCCAGGGCGAGTTTCAGCGCCCGGAGGGCGTAGTAGGTCCGCGACTTCACCGTGCCCGGCGGGATGCCGAGGATCTCCGACGCCTCCTTCACCGATCTCCCCCGGTAGTACGTCTCCAGGAGCACCTCGCGGTGCTCCGCCCTGAGCGAGGCCAGTGCCTCGGCCACCCCCCACGACTCGACGGCCCGTTCGAGCTCGTCGTCGGCGGGCAGCACGGCGAGCGCCTCGTCCCCCGTCTCCTGCGGCCTGGACTTGCGGGCCCGGTGCTGGTCGACGACGAGGTTGCGGGCGACGGTGAACAGCCACGCGCGAACCGGGCGTCCCTGGAGCCCGGAGGGATGCCGCCAGGCCCGAAGCAACGTCTCCTGCACCACGTCCTCCGCCCTGCCCGGATCACCGGTCAACCGCAGCACGTAGCCGTACAGCGGCCCTCCGTGATCCTCCCAAAGTGCGCGTATGAGCTCCTCGTCGGCGGTTCCGGCTGGACTCACATCCTCATCACGTACGCCGGGACCCGGCGGTTCAGCGGTGTGACGATCGTCACGCGGGCCCTCAGCGGAGGGGGACATCGGACGCGGTGCCCTGCACCGCGAGCCCTTCGCTCGTGGACTTCACCCGGGTGATCCTGAGGTTGAGCGGCAGGTCCTTCACCGGCACCGTGAACGAGATGAGCCGCTCGGGGTTCGGCACGGGGATACCGCCGGCGATCTTCACGTTGGTGGGCGTGAGCCGTATCGCGCCCTGCACGACCTGGATCTTCAGGTCGGCGGTGACCGGCACTTGGTTGCCGAGCACGCTCACGTTGCCCGAGACGCGGAGCGCGTCGTCGCCGGTGCCCTCGACCTTGATGCCGCGGGGGGCGCGGGCCGACAGGGTCTCCCGGGAGATCACCACGGTCCCCGTCACGCGCTCGGCCCGGATCTCGGTGGTGGCGGCGTTCTGGATCAGATCGGAGAGCGGGGCGGTGACGCCGTACAAGGTGGCGTCGATGCGCTCGAGCCGGATGCCCTCCCGCTCCACCTCGCCGATGCCGATGGCGATCTCCTCGTACCGGCCCGAGAGGGCCTGGGTGAGGAACGGTATGCCCTTCACCTGCACCGACGGCGTCTGTGCCAGGTCGTACTTCGCTTCGACCTGCCGGGCGATCTCACGCTGCACCCCGACCACGGCGACCCGGTCGAGCACGACGAGCAGGATGGCCAGCAGGGTCACGGCCACGACCAACTTGCGCATCCGACTCCTCCGAAGGCGCCTTTGTGATCAGAGTAGTGCCTCATCCCCCGGCGAAGGGGGGTAAAACCTCGACCACGGCACCCTCGGGCAGGTCGATCGCCGCCGGATCGCGCGTACCCGCCGGAGCGCCGTCGACGAGGAAGGAGCACCGGCGCAGCACGCGCTCGACGGCCGGGTCGCGTGAGACCTGCGCGAGCAGGTCCCCCAGTGTCTCGGCGTCGAACGCCTCCTCAGGCACGCCCACGGCATCCTTCGCCGCCGCCCAGTAGCGGATCGTTCCCCTGGCCATGACGCGCCGCTCCCCTCGATTCCCGGCCACCCGCCGGTAGCTCTCCGTCACCGTCACGTTACGGCCGTAAAGCACGTGACGTGTTGTTCACACGGGTGACGCTCATTGGACGCAAACTTCGTGTGGGCTACCCTACGAATTATGGACTCGGGCGATGTGGCCCCCGGGTCCTTACGTGTTTGTACGGCTGTCGCGGTTTCCAGTGCTGCAAACGGCGCCGAGCCGACATGGTGCGAGGAGGCTCATGTGAGCAATCTGCTCCTGCTGACCAACGCTCTGGAGCCGTCGGCGGAGGTGCTCCCGGCCCTCGGACTGCTGCTTCACTCGGTGCGGGTCGCGCCCGCCGAGGCCTCCGCGCTGATCGACACGCCCCCGGCCGACGCCATCCTGGTGGACGCGCGCCGCGAGCTCGTGCAGGCCAAGAGCCTGTGCCGGCTGCTGCGGACGACCGGCGTCACCTCCCCGCTGATGGCGATCGTGACCGAGGGCGGTCTGGCGGCGATGTCGGCGGAATGGGGTGTCGACGACGTGCTCCTCGACACCGCGGGACCGGCGGAGGTCGAGGCCCGGCTGCGCATGGCGGTGGGACGGCTGGCGCTGGCCGCCGCCGAGGAGGTCCCCGACGAGATCCGCAGCGGCGACCTGACGATCGACGAGGCGACCTACACGGCCCGGCTGCGCGGGCGCGCGCTGGACCTCACGTTCAAGGAGTTCGAGCTGCTGAAGTACCTCGCGCAGCACCCGGGCCGGGTCTTCACCCGGGCCCAGCTGCTGCAGGAGGTCTGGGGCTACGACTACTTCGGCGGCACCCGGACCGTGGACGTGCACGTACGGCGCCTGCGGGCCAAGCTGGGCGCCGAGTACGAGGCGCTCATCGGAACGGTCCGCAACGTCGGCTACCGCTTCGTCCCCGACCGCGGCGGCGAGCAGCAGAACGAGGCCGAACCCGCTCGACGCTGATGGCCCGCCCCGACGGGGCGGGCCACCGCGTTTCGCCGGTTACCTGACGAGGTTGATACGGCCGGTCGCCGGCGGGGCGATCGGCGAGTGCGCGCCCATGTAGGCGACGAACGCGTCGATGTCCAGCGGCCCGCTCCACAGGTCGGTGCCCTGGGTGAAGACGGTGAAGCCGTCACCGCCGCCGACGAGGAAGTTGTTGGCGGCCACCCGGATCTGCTGGGCGTCGGTCACCGCGGTTCCGTTGATCTTGATGTCGGAGACCCGCGAGCCCACCGGCTTCGTCGTGTCGAAGGTGTAGGTCAGCGACGCGGACGGCTGGAGGATCCGCTGCGTGATGCCGCCGGTCACCGGGTCGACCGTCCAGATCTGCTGCTCCAGCAGCGCCTTCAGCTGGGCCCCGGTGAGCGTGACGACCTGCATGAGGTTGTTGAACGGCTGCACCTGGAAGGCCTCGCCGTACGTCACGACGCCGTCGCCCTCGGAGCCGCTCTGCGCGTAGGTCAGGTCGGTCCGCACGCCGCCCGGGTTCATCAGGGCGATCTCCGCGTTGCCGCCGTCCTTCGTCGCCTCCAGCTGCGCGTCGGCGATGAGGTCGCCGAGCGGGGTCTCCCCCACGTTGCTGCCGCGCCCGATGTTGGCCGTGATCTGGCCGATCGGCTTGTTCGCGACGGTGGAGACCCGCTCCTGCCAGGTCTTGATGTACGCCTCGGTGCCGGCGTCCGGGGTGACGGTGCGCGTCACCACGTTGTTCTTCGCGACGACGCTGGAGCGGACGATGTCCTTCGTCTTACGGTCGACCCGGAAGTCGATCTGCGTGATCGCGCGGCCGAACGACGAGCCCTGGGTGTAGACGCGGTCCTGGCCTGCCGGGTCCTTCACCTTGCAGACGTACGCCTGGTGGCTGTGGCCGCTGATGACCAGGTCGATCTGCGGGTCGAGGCCCTTGGCGATCCGCGAGCCGTTGCCGGGGACGACCGGGCACGAGCTGGGGTCCTGGTTCGGGGTGATGTTGTCGCCCTCGTGGACCAGCACGACCTGTGCCTTGACGCCGTGCTTGGCGAGCTCCTTCGACACCTTGTTGGCCGCCGCGACCTCCTCGGTGAACTGCAGGCCCTTGATGCCGGCGGCGGTGACGATGTTCGGGGTGGTCTGGGTCACCAGGCCGATGAACGCGATCTTCACGCCGTTGATCTTCTTGACGTAGAAGGGCGGCAGGGCGTAGTCGCCCTTGCCCTCCTTGATCACGTTCGCCCCGAGGTAGTCGAAGCTCGTGCCCTTCCACTCACCGGCGGGAGAGCAACCGTCGACGGGGTGGCAGCCGCCGTTCATGATGCGGTTGAGCTCGTCGATGCCCTCGTCGAACTCGTGGTTGCCGGCCGAGGAGGCGGTCAGGCCGAGCGTGTCGAGCAGGGCGACGGTCGGCTCGTCGTGGTAGGCGGCGGACAGCAGCGGCGATGCGCCGATGAGGTCGCCCGCGCCGACCAGGAGGGTGTTGGGGTCGCGCAGCTGCTTGAGGTGCGCGGCCAGATAGGAGGCGCCGCCCGCGATCGAGTACTTCCCGTTGGGAAGACCGGTCTGCGTGCCCTTGGCGTCGTCGGTGAGCGGCCCGTTCGGGTCGAGGATCCGGGAGCTGGACCCGGTCGGGGGCTCGAGGTTGCCGTGGAGGTCGTTGATGGTCAGCAACCGGACGGGGACGGAGGGGCCGGGCTTCTTGTCGTGCTTGCCGGCCTGGGGAGAGGGAGATGCGGCGGCCGTGCCCATCGTGAGGGCCGCGACGCCCACCACGGCGGCGCCGGCGACGGCCAGTCGCGTCAGGGATGCTCGGGTCATGACCTCCGACAGTAGAGCGGGGACCTGAGCGGGAAATTGCGCAGAGATAACGATTCAGGGAGGGAACGCATGGCGTCTATTGCCGAAGCCCGGTACGGGAATCGCCTGACCTTCACCTATCGTGCCAGACATGGACGTACGCGTGGAGATCACGGAACGGCTCGATGACGAGCAGGTGGCGGCGGTGCTCGCCCTGGTGGAGGCGGCCGCCGAGGCCGATGGTGTCGGTCCGCTCAACGAGCACGTGATGCTCCAGGTGCGCCACGGCTCCGAGCCGGGCGCGAGAGCCGTGCTGCTGTACGCGGACGGGAACGTCGCGGGCTTCGCCCACCTCGATCCGGCGGACCCCGAGGAGGGGCCCGGCGGCGAACTCGTGGTGCATCCCGCCTTCCGCCGGCGCGGCCTGGGCCGGCGACTGCTCGGCGCCGCGCTGGAGGCGAGCGGGGGCCGGCTGCGCCTGTGGGCGCACGGCGACCTGCCCGGCGCCGCCCGTCTCGCCGCGAGCGCGGGCCTGGCCCGGGTGCGGTCGCTGTGGCAGATGCGCCGCCCGCTGTCGGAGCCCCTGCCCGCCGCCGTCCTTCCTGAGGGCGTACGGCTGCGCGCGTTCGAGCCCGGGCGCGACGAGAAGGCGTGGCTCGCGCTCAACGCCCTGGCCTTCGCCACCCACCCCGAGCAGGGCTCGTGGACGCTCGACGACCTCGAACTGCGGGAGCGGGAGGCGTGGTTCGACCCCGCCGGCTTCTTCCTCGCCGTACGGGGAGACGCGCTGGCGGGCTTCCACTGGACCAAGGTGCACGACGGCGACGAGCCGATCGGTGAGGTCTACGTGGTGGGGGTCGCGCCCGGCGAGCGCGGCACGGGCCTCGGCCGGGCGCTGACCCTCGCCGGGCTCGCCCACCTGCGCGCGCTCGGCCTCGGTCACGTCATCCTCTACGTGGACGAGGAGAACGCCGCGGCGGTCCGGCTTTACGAGTCGCTCGGCTTCACCCGGTGGAAGACCGACGTGATGTATCGGCGGTGAACGCCGACGGGCCGGTCCCCTTCCGAGGGCCGGCCCGTCTGTGGAGAAGTGTCCTCTATCCCAGGATGAGATTGAGGATGAAGTAACCGATCGCGGCGACGACGGCCGCCGCCGGGATCGTCAGGACCCACGCGGTCACGATGTTGCCGGCGATGCCCCACCGCACGGCCGACAGCCGCTTGGTGGCGCCGACGCCCATGATGGCGCTGGTGATCGTGTGCGTGGTCGAGATCGGCGCGCCGAACCCGATCGCCGCCGTGTAGAGGACGCCGGCCGCCGCCGCCTCGGCCGCGAAGCCCTGCGGCGGGTCGAGATGGATGATTCTGCGGCCCAGTGTGCGCATGATGCGCCAGCCGCCGGCGTAGGTGCCGAGGGAGATCGCCAGCGCCGACGCCGTGATGACCCACTCGGGGATGTCCGAGTTCTGGGGGACATACCCTCCGACGACCAGCGCGAGGAAGATCACACCCATCGTCTTCTGCGCGTCCTGCAGGCCGTGGCCGAGGGCCATCCCGGCCGCGGACACCGTCTGGGCGTACCGGAACCCCTTGCCCGCCTTGTGGGGATTGGCCTTGCGAAAGATCCACAAGATCGCGATCATGATGAGCGCGCCCAGGAAGAAGCCCACGACCGGGGACAGCACCATCGGGATGACGACCTTCTCGACCACCCCGCCCCATTTCACGGCCTCGGTCGCGGCCAGGGCCGAGCCGATCAGGCCGCCGATGAGAGCGTGACTGGAGGACGAGGGCAGGCCGAAGTACCAGGTGATGAGGTTCCAGACGATGGCCCCGATCAGTGCGGCGCCGACGATGATCAGGCCGTGCCTGCCGTCCGGTGGAGCGATGATCCCCTTGCCCACGGTCGAGGCGACCGACGTGCCCAGATGCGCGCCGATGAAGTTCATGACCGCGGCCATGAGCAGCGCCAGCCGGGGTGTGAGGGCGCGGGTCGAGACGGAGGTGGCGATGGCGTTGGCGGCGTCGTGGAAACCGTTGGTGTAGTCGAACACCAGCGCGATGACGACCACGCCGATGACAAGCGCGAGCTCCACTTAGCTTTCCTTGACCGCGATCGACTCGATCGTGTTCGCGACGTGCTCGAAGGCGTCGGCCGCGAGCTCGAGCTGCTCGATGACCTCGCGCATCTTCATCACGGTCAGCGCGTCGTACTCGCCGCTGAACAGCTTCGCCAGCAGCCTGCGGTAGACCTGGTCGGCCTGGTTCTCGAGCCGGTTGATCTCGATCCAGTACTCGTTGAGGTGCTGCATCCCGCGCAGGCGCGGCATCGCGTCCGCCGTGAGCTCAGCGGCCCGTTCGAGGACCTCCACCTGGCGTACGACCTCTTTGGGCAGGTGGTCGATCTGATACAGGACGATCAGGTCGGCCGCGGCCTCCATGTAGTCCATCACGTCGTCGAGATTCGACGCGAGGCGGTAGATGTCCTCACGGTCGAAGGGCGTGATGAAGCTCTCGTTCAACCGGTTCATGATCGCGTGAGTGCGCTCGTCGCCCGCGTGTTCGCAGGCGCGCATCTTCTCGGCCAGAGCCTCCCGGTCCGAACCGTCGCTGATGATCTCGACCAGCAGACGCGATGCGGTGACGAGGTTGTTCGCCGAGTCGGCGAACAAGTCGTAGTAGCTGTCCTCACGGGGCGTGAGACGCAGGCGCACGTCGTTTCTCCAGATGTGCGGGGACGGTCCGCAGAGAAGGGTACGGGTTACCAGTGGAAATGCGAAGTTCAGGCCATACAAGCCCGCTTGTAACCTACTCTTCCCCTTCCCGCTGCCCAGAACGGCTCCCGTGACACACTTGTTGCCTCAGACGCTTCAGATCTTGGTGCGGTGGAAGTTCAGGAACGATCTGCTCGGCGTCGGCCCCCGCTGCCCCTGGTAGCGCGAGCCGTACCGGTCCGAGCCGTACGGGAACTCGGCGGGCGAGCTGAGCCGGAACATGCAGAGCTGCCCGATCTTCATCCCGGGCCACAGCTTGATCGGCAGCGTGGCGACGTTGGACAGTTCGAGCGTGACATGTCCCTCGAAACCGGGGTCGATGAAGCCGGCCGTCGAGTGCGTCAGCAGGCCCAGCCGGCCCAGGCTCGACTTGCCCTCCAGCCGCGAGGCGATGTCGTCGGGCAGGCTGATCACCTCGTAAGTGCTGGCGAGCACGAACTCGCCCGGATGCAGGATGAACGGCTCGTCGCCGTCCGGTTCCACCTGCCGGGTGAGATCGGGCTGCTCGATCGCGGGGTCGATGTGCGGGTAACGATGGTTCTCGAACACCCGGAAGTAGCGGTCCAGTCGCACGTCGACGCTGGACGGCTGGATCATCGCCGGGTCGTACGGGTCGAGCTTCACCCTGCCCGACTCGATCTCGGCACGAAGGTCACGATCGGAAAGCAGCACGGGTGCAAGGCTAGTAGGCCATTTCAGCGGCAGGTGTCGCGGATCTTCGCGTCGGGACTGCAGGAGCACGCCCCGTATCCGCTACAGTAGGGGCAGCGACAGGCTCCACAGCCGGTCACGCGGGTGTAGTTCAATGGCAGAACATCAGCTTCCCAAGCTGACAGCGCGGGTTCGATTCCCGTCACCCGCTCCACGTACGAAGGCCCAGGTCAGGGAATAGATCCCCACCCGGGCCTTGATCATTTCTGACACCTGTTCGATCTTCCGTGCAATTAGCGTGCAATTAGCCCACGGGGATCAGGACGGCCGCCGACCCGCCCTCGTCCTCGTCACCGACCCCGCTGATGTGCCGGTCGATCGCATCCGTGATCGTCTTGTCGGCACCGCGTACGGCGTGCTGGTAGATCATCGCGGCTCGGACGTTGTCGTGCCCCATCCGGGCCATGAGGTCCTTGAGCCCCGCGCCGGACTCGGCGGCGAGCATGTTTCCGGTGTGACGGAGATCATGGAAGTGGAGACCGGGGAGGCCCATCTCCTTGACCACGTCCACCCAGCGCGTACGGGTGTTGAAGCCGCTCCGCCGCAACGGGCCGCCCTTGGCACCGGGGAAGAGCAGCGCGCCCGGATCGTCCTGCACGTACGTCGCCAGGTGCTCACGCAGGGCCGGAGCGATGCCTTGGGGGATGCCGACCACACGCCGACCTGCCTTGGACTTGGGCACCCCGAGAACCAGCTCCCCGGTGGAGCGCTCGACGAAGGCGGCCCGGACGCGCACGGTCCCGGCGTCCAGGTCGAGGTCACTACGCCGGAGCGCGCTCACCTCACCCCATCGCAGACTCGCGAAGGTGGCGAGCAGCACCAGGGCGCGGAAGCGTCTGTCCTGGGTGCAGTCGGCCCGCCCGTCCATGCCCATCGCCCACAGCGCTCGTTCGGCGTCCGCGCGAGTCCGGAAGACCTCGGGATGGGTGCGCATCTCGCCGTGCCGTTGGAAGCGCAGCCGATAGGCGTTGTCCTTGAGCTTGCGGACGTTGCCGACCGGGCGACGGCCCACGAGGTCGGCCAGCTCGAAGACCTGGGCCACGGTGAGGACCGGCCGCTCTTGTGCGTGCTCGTCGCCGGCCCCGCGGATACGGCATGGGTTGCGCGGGATGATGTGGTCCTCTTCGGCCGCCGTCATCAGCACGGCCCGCAGGAGGCGGTACGCCTTGGCCGCGACGGACACCGAGACGCCGTTGCCGAGCAGGTCGGCCCGCCACTGCCGAATCATCGCCGTAGAGAGCTTGCCGAGCTGGACCCCGCCGAGGTACGGCGTGATGTGCTTCTTTAGCAGCCACGTATAGAGATCGACAGTGCGCGGACGAAGGCCCGGACGCTGGGAGATCCACATCTCGGCGTAGTCCTTGAGCTTGACCTTGCCGCGATCGGGGTCAGTCCACTCCCCCGAGATCATCTTGGCCTCGATCAGCGTGAGCGCCCGTTCGGCATCGCCCTTGCGCTCGTACGTCTCGGAGCCCGTACGCCGCCGCCCGTCCGGCCCCAGGTAGCTCACCTGGTAACGGCCGGACGGGAGCTGACGGATGTTGCCGAAACGGCGATGGTTCGGCTTGTTGCCTTTGGCCATCAGGCCGCCCTCCCGGTGATGTCATGGGCCGTCAGGGGCGCGACCGTGCCCGCGACGACGAAGGCGGTCAGTGCGGACTCGGAGATGCGGACGTGGCGACCGACCTTCACGAACTCGATGCGCCGTTCAGCCACCAGGCGACGGACGAAGCGAACCGAGGTGTTCAGGCGGGCCGCCGCTTGCTGGACAGTGAGCAGTTGATCCAAGGTGTTCCTCCTTTCACGCGGCGGACTGAATTGCCGAAAAATCTCGACCCTCGGCTTGGGCCTGGAGCTGGTTCATGTGGTTGCGCCAGCGCTGGCGTTCGTGGACCGAGCGGAGCAGCCGGACGCCGATCGGGGCCAGGTCGGGATCGCCGGGCTTGACCGGTCGCCAGATGTAGCGGTGGGGGTCGACCGGCTCGTCAGGCAGGCCGAGGGCTTCCAGGACCCAGGTGCGGCGGTCCTGCTTGTGCTCCGTGAGGGTCTTGTTCGACCACTTCCGCGACACGAGCACGCGCCGCCCCGCGTAGCCGAGGTGATCGGGCTTGTGCGCCTTGCCCTTGCACCGCCCAGGGGCCATCCCCGGCTTGGCGCCCTTCGGCTGCACCCCGTACCGCAACCAGTTCGGACAGGTCGGTGAGCACGGTTCGAACCGCAGAGCGTCGAGCAGCCGTTCGGCATGAGCCTTCCGGCGTGGGTCGTCGGTGCCGAGGGCGTCGCCGAGGGACTTGGTCAGGTACTTGGACAGGTATTGGATGAGCTGGTCGGCGTCCGGGGTTCCGGCGAGCACGCTTTGTATGTCGAGCTGGTCGCCGAAGCGGAGGACGTGCAGGGGTTCGGCCTCGTCGTCCTGGTCGAGAGCGTCGAGGGCCTGTTCCCAGGTCGGCAGGACTTCCCCCGTGGTCGGGTCGAGGTAGCCGGCCCCGTCCTCCCAGACCGGCAGGTGGTCACCCTCGAACCGCACGTCATCAGTCGAGGGCCACCACACTTGGTGATACGTGGCCGCGATGATCTGCCGCAGCTCCGCACGAGGCAGGGTGCCGCGCGGAAGTCAGCGCCTCCGCTGCCACCAAGGCCACTCAGGCGACGCATGCGGATCCAGCGACGTCCGGGCAAGAAACCGTCTGTCCAGCGGGAGAACCAAGGAGTACAGGTAGGGCCTAGCCCATCGCGGCAAAGCCATGAGCGCCTGTTCCAGCCTCCAGCGTGGGTCCACACCGCAGCATTCAGGGCACATACATGTGGGTGCGATCCGATCGACGGTTCCGGGAACCACTGCCTGTGTCCATGCGAGCAACGCCTCCGCTATCTCGCCCGGCCGCATTCTGGTGTGTTCAAGCCTGATCACCGCGGCCATGGGACGACGGCCGAGACCAGGGACCTGATGGATCGAGGCTCTATGAGTTCCGCACACCGACCCACGTGCAGGAACTCGAGAGGGGCGCCTACGAGGCATAGCCCTTTCTGATCGACGTCATAGCCATGATGATCGCACCCCATGCCCCGTCCCTCCACATGCCCCAGCGAAACAAGCAACGCCTCCGGCGGGGGGCTCCGGCTCCGGGGTGATCACCAAGGCTCGCGCATCGTGGCCGGCCGTAGATGGCTGAGGTAGGAGCCTGATCACCCCGCCTGCCATCGACCCGGGACAAGCCGAGCAGACCAAGGCCGCCGGGTCCAGGTCGTTCGTCCAGTTGGGCGCTCCACCTGGGCCCGGCGGCCTTGGCCCGCTTCCCCTTCGGGCGGGTCGACGGCACACGGGGTGATCAGGCAGGCGGAGGCTTGCGCGCCGCGCATGAGAAAGTGACCTCGTGGTCGACGATCCTTCCACTCTCATCAACTACTGGCTCAGTGTCTGGGAGCTGAACAGCTTCTACGCCCGTCAACCGGAGCGGGGCGAAGGACAGCGAGTGTGGGCAGAGACGGCCATGTATGCGCTTGGCAGAGCCGAGGCCGCAGGTCTAGATACGACCAGCGCCAATGTAAGCCGCTTCTACCTGCGCGCAGGCCTGATCAGCGACCTCGGCCCCATGGGCTTATCCCTGTGGAACCCCGACGCACTCGCCACGGACATCCTGGCGGCCCTCCCTCTGCAACTGGAGCAAGCCACAGAGTGGGCCACCAACTGGCAACAGCGGCCCCGGACAGAGATCCTGGCCCTCCGCCGGTGCAAGAACCTGCTGGGGCCAGCCCAGTACATCCGGGACTATTTGTCGACGACGCCGACGGCGAGAAGGCTTGACCAGTGGCTGACGCTCCGAGAGCAACTTCCCTAGCTGATCGAACAGCGACGGATTGATGCACTTGATCGTCGTGCAATTAGCGTGCAATTAGCCAGGGGAACGAGGGGGCAACCACGGTCACTCATGACCGGCTCCACGTCCAGGTCAGCGCCCGTACGGGCCGTGATCCATGCAATTCCCAAGCTGACAGCGCGGGTTCGATTCCCGTCACCCGCTCCAATCTCCAGGGGTGATAAGCCTCGCCAGTTGATCATGAGCACTACAGACTGCACCTCTGGCGCGCATACCGCTGGTCAGGGTCTCTGAACTCCATGCCGTTCTCATCGAGAGCGTTGTAAATCGTCACTCGGCCGTGCGGGAAGAGGAATCCGACGGCCACCATCCCTTGCGCCATGTCCTCCCCTATCCACGTCAGAAGCTCCACCGCCTGCAGCCTTTGCCTCTACAATCGCGCCAGTTCGTCTGGCACACCCTCTCGCCATGCCAGCCGGAATCCCTCCCCCGCCCAATCCAGCGGCCGAGCCGGATCGACCGTGTTCCACGTGATGGAGATTTCATCGAACTTCTGATGGACGATCTCGATCTGCTCGCCCTCGAAGTCCAACAGGACCAGGCCATCGGGGAACCAGACATCATCGTCGAGGTCCCACACCAGCAGAGCGCGCGTCAGCCTCCGCCCTTCCAGCATGGCCAGTCTCCGACCATGTGCGGCGGCGAGCGCTGCACTCCCGCTCATCCATACGGGGCTGTATCCGCGAATCCCGAAGTCGAACACCTGACGATCATGCCGGGAGCCGGCGTGAGGACGTCAAGCCCATACGAGCCTGCTGTGACACCGACAAGGGAGAGCCGGCGTCCGTGCCAGATGCGTGCCAGAACGGACGGCGATCAGTGGTGAGTCGCGGGCACTCACGGTCACTCGGCGAGCCCTGACCTGCACCCCTGTTTTCCCAGCTCAGCACCGCAAGATCAGTAGCCTATTCCCAAGCTGACAGCGCGGGTTCGATTCCCGTCACCCGCTCTCGATGCGAAGGCCCAGGTCAGGGACACCATTCCGACCCGGGCCTTGATCATTTCTGACACCTGTTCGATCTTCCGTGCAATTAGCGTGCAATTAGCCCACGGGGATCAGGACGGCCGCCGACCCGCCCTCGTCCTCGTCACCGACCCCGCTGATGTGCCGGTCGATCGCATCCGTGATCGTCTTGTCGGCACCGCGTACGGCGTGCTGGTAGATCATCGCGGCTCGGACGTTGTCGTGCCCCATCCGGGCCATGAGGTCCTTGAGCCCCGCGCCGGACTCGGCGGCGAGCATGTTGCCGGTGTGACGGAGATCATGGAAGTGGAGACCGGGGAGACCCATCTCCTTGACCACGTCCACCCAGCGCGTACGGGTGTTGAAGCCGCTGCGCCGCAGCGGGCCGCCCTTGGCACCGGGGAAGAGCAGCGCGCCCGGCTCGTCCTGCACGTAGGTCGCCAGGTGCTCACGCAGCGCGGGGACGATCGCTTGCGGAATGCCCACGGTCCGCCGCCCGGCCTTGGACTTGGGAGGTCCGAGAACCAGTTCACCCGTGGAGCGCTCGACGAAGGCCGCCCGAACACGCCCGGCCCCGGCATCCAGGTCGAGGTCACTGCGACGAAGGGCGCTCACCTCACCCCATCGCAAAATGGCGAAGGTGGCGAGCAGCACCAGGGCGCGGAAGCGCCGGTCCTGGGTACAGTCGGCCCGGCTGTCCATGCCCATCGACCAGAGCGCCCGTTCGGCTTCTGAGCGAGTTGTGAAGACCTCGGGGTGGGTGCGCATCTCGCCGTGCCGCTGGAATCGGAGCCGGTACGCCCCGTTCTTGAGCTTGCGAACGTTGCCGACAGGACGACGGCCAACCCGGTCCGCCAGGTCAAAGACCTGAGTGACAGTGAGGACCGGACGCTCTTGCGCGTGCTCGTCGCCGGCCCCGCGGATCCGGCACGGGTTGCGCGGGATGATGCGGTCCTCTTCGGCCGCCGTCATCAGCACGGCACGCAGCAGCCGGTATGCCTTGGCCGCTACGGACACCGAGACGCCGTTGCCGAGCAGGTCGGCCCGCCACTGCCGAATCATCGCGGTCGAGAGCTTGCCGAGTTGGATAGCCGGCGCCGTCGCCTCGGTCGGGTCCAAGGCGGCCGCCACGATCCTCGAAAAGAAGGACCAGCTGGCCCACCGCAGAAGCCGGGGCTCGCGGGACGGCCGGCCGTACGCTCTCGATCCGGAGATCTACAAGCGACGCAACGTCGTGGAACGCGCGATCGCGCGGCTCAAGCGCTACCGCGCGCCGGCCTCTCGCTATGCCAAACGCGCGGTCATCTACCGCAGGCAAATCCTGCTGGTCGCCACCATGGGCCGGCTCTCATGATTCACAGGACAGGCCTTAGTTGTCGATCAGGTAGCAGAAATGGGTGCCTCGCATCCAGTCATGTCCGAACTCCGTGCCGGTGACGCGGCCGATGAGCACGAAGGCGGAGGTGACGCACTCCGCGAGGGGTGGGCTGTAACCCTCCAGAGACAGCTGGGTGAAGTCCTCCCACTCGGCGGGCATGTCCTCCTCGTCCTCCTCCCCATGGGTCTCCGACCACTCCTCGTAGCCGAGCCAGCCGGGCAGCAGGTCGGGATCGGTTCGCCAGTTCGTGTCCGCCCAGTCGAACCGCAGCCCCTCCGCGTAGGCGTCGAGCGCGTACGGGTCGCCGCCGCGACGGGCCCTGGGCCGGGTGATACTCATCTCGGTCAGATAGCTGCCGTTGGCCGCGTATAGGAGGGTGCCGGGATCGTTCACATGCCAGCTCAGCCCAAGCGCCCGGCCGCCCGTTGACAGCTTGTCGAGAGCGTCGATGGCCTGAACGCCGTGGTACTGCACCACCTGTGTCCATCGGTCATTCAACCGGCCGATCCACACCGCCCCCTCGTCGTCGGAGAAGTTGCGCTTCCCCAGTTCAGCCCAGCTCAGCTGAACTTCGCTCCCGAGATCCGCGCCCATGAGCCGCGCCGTGTCATGCAATCCCCAGTTCTCCACCCATAGGCCCAGGAATTCCTGGCCCATGCCGTAGGACCGGATGAGATGCCACAGCCGCTCCTCATCTCTCACTTTTTCTCCTCGCGAATCGGGCAGAGGCCGCCGGTACGGCTTTCGCCGCGCCGGCGGCCGGCGTTTCTACTTGATATTCACCCAGAACTTGTCGTTGGCGCGGGTTCGATTCCCGTCACCCGCTCCACCTACTGTTCGGGACAGATAGGCCACACTTCCCAGATGTGTTCCATGACGACGTCCTGAACCGCGTCCGCGATCTCGACAAGCGCGGCGCCAGCGTCTCTACCGCTGCTCGGCCAAATGGCAGGACCGCCATAACCACCGCAGCACGCCACCCGCGCGCAGCCGCTGTCATCCCAGTTCGGGAACGTGATCCCCAGCACCACATCGATACCTGCGGCGCGGACATCGCCTTCCACGACCTTCACTGCTGTCTCCAGCGTGGCCCACAGTTGATCGAATCCTGTCGCCGTAAGCAGGTCCCGCCCGATCCGGGCCACTTCCTTAGATGTCAACTCCGCCGCCGGGCGTTCCAGGATCTCTCTCACAGGAGGGCAGCGTAAATCGGCTTCCTCCATAAGGCATGCAAGCTCGACAATCGGCTCGGCGCCAAGGTCGCCCTCACGCAGCCCCCGGTAGATCTGGGCGGCGAACCGCCCGGCGTCGCTCCCGTCCTGGTAAATGGAGTACACGTCAGGAATTGTCTCCCTGCTCGACTTGAATGACCAATGCGAGCCCAGATAGCGAAGCGGCCAGGCCACGACCCTGATCACGTGCCAGATGCGTGCTAGAACAGGCGGCGATCGGCGGTGGATCACGGGGACTAACGGCCACTCAACCGGCCTTGACCTGTACCCCTGGTTTCCCAGCTCAGCACGACAAGATCAGTAGCCTATTTCGGCTATTCGGCAGGCCGGTCGTTCCCGCGCACGGGACGCGCTTGATCCCCGAGAAGACCGGCTTGTCGTCGCCGATCACTCATCCGCGGCTCACGGGAACGATGTCCTTACCCAGCGGCATCAGCGAGATCGGGATCATTTTGAGGTTCGCGATCCCCAGCGGGATGCCGATGATCGAGATGAAGAGCGGGATCGCGGTGGCGATGTGCCCGATCGCCAACCAGATCCCGGCGACGAGCAGCCAGATGACGTTGCCGAGCACCGACCACGCGCCAGAGGACGGCTTGTCGGCGACGGTCCGGCCGAACGGCCACAGCGCGTAGCCCGCGATCCGGAACGACGCGATGCCGAACGGGATGGTGACGATGAGGATGCAGCAGATGATCCCCGCCACGACGTAACCCAATGCGAGCCACAGGCCAGCGAAGATCAGCCAGATGACATTCAGGACGGCGTTCATACTGCTCACTGTTCCACCCGGCCAGCTCAGCAGGTAGTGGACGGTCCTTACACAACAGATGGTGACCGCCTGGCGGTCAAGGGGCATGCGACGGGCGATGAGCGAACTCGCTGCCTCCGGCGGGGGTGCGCTCCGGCACCACGCTGATCGCTCGCGTGTCACTGCGTACTGCGTGCTGGTAGATCAGCGCGGCTCGGACGTTGTCGTGACCCATCCGGCCATGAGGTCCTTGAGCCCCGCGCCCGGCTCAGAGCGGCGAGCGTGAAGGATCGATTCAAAACCGAGCCCCCGGCGGGGTGATCAGGCAGGCGTAAGCGCGCGCGAGCGCTGGGCAGATGGGCCAGGGTTCATCGGCAGGCCACAACAATGGCCCGCCCATAGAACTATCCGTGATGGCCGGCGCACCGCGGCGCGGATGCAGCCGTACGGTCGTCCTGCGCCGGCCTTCCGGCTCAGGAAAAATGGCCGCCATATCAGACGGTGCTGAGGGCGTCGTCAGTCCCATGCTCATCACCCCAATCGCTGGGACAATGCTCGCCCTCGGAGTCCAACAGGACCAGGCCATCGGAGAACCAGACATTCTCGTCGCGATCATGCCGAGAGTTCGCGGCGTCCGTGCCAGATGGATGCGGGAACGGACGGCGATCAACGGAGAATCGCGGGGCCGCATCGGAAAAGATCCGGTACCGGGAAAGCCGCGTCGGACGAAGATCGGATCCACTACGCTCTGCGCGTCTGACACCGGGAGGATTCGGGATGCCCCTCATCTACGGCGGGTTCGGTCTGGTTCTGCTCGCCTTATGGATCTTCTGCCTGCTCGACGTGATCGTCACGGCGGAGGAGGACTGCCGCAACCTGCCCAAGGGGTTGTGGATCATGATTGTCCTGTTCCTCCCCGAGGTCGGATCGATCCTGTGGCTGCTGTTGGGCCGGCCGCAGAGCGTGACGCGGCCCGGCGGGCTGCCCTACAAGGGCAACGCCGGGCACTTCCCCGAGTACGACCGGCCGGGCCGGTTCGTCCCCTCCAACCCTGACGACGACGAGGAGTTCCTCCGGCTCTGCTGGGAGCGGGCCGAGGAGCAGCGCCGCGCCTACCGCGAGCAGCAGCGTCAGGCGGAGAAGAACCAGGACCAGTAGTGCGCGGCTACGGTTCGAGCCCGATCCGGCACAGCGTCATCGCTCGCGCAACGGAACGCCCCCGACGCGTCGCGGCGAGACCGACCGGCCCGAGCCGCCGGCGTTCGAACGCGCCGTGACCGGCCCCGCAGCCCCGCCCCGTCGCCGTCACCGCCGATGTCCTGCTCCGGCCTGCGCGATCAGGTCGCGGCCAGTGGTGCGCCGATCTGGATGTCGAAGTAGGCCACCAGATCCTCTCCCTTGGCAGCGCCCCGGCGCGCGTCGATGATCACGACCGTTCCGGCCACGATGCCGGCGAAGCCGGTGCCGGATCGCCGGGACTGTTCGATGCGCTCGGTGACCGGACGGCGGACGGCCTCGGTGAGGAAGGTGAGGCCGTGCGGGAACTCCTCGCTGAGCAGGTGTCGTTGCCGGCCCGACTCGATCAGGCTGCCGATGCCGAACTGGGCCGAGACGATTTGATCACCACGGAGGGCGACCTGGAAGTAGCCGTTCGACTGGGTGCGGTTGCAGCTCTGCTGGGGTGGATAGAAGCAGTCGTATCCGCCGGCCACGAGATCATCGACGGCTGAGCTCATCGTGGTCGCGTAGTGCTCCGAGCCGAACGGCCAGCGTCGCACGGAGGCGTCCCGGGCGGTGACGATCAGCCCGGTGTTCCTGTCGTAGCTGTAGTCGGCGTGCGTGTCCCGCCAGCCCGTCCGGGGAATGTCGCCACTTCGTCGCGTCGCACGTGTCTCGAGATCGCGGTCGAAGTCGTCGATCTCCTGCCGCACGCGATCACCGGCGTCGGGCCAGATCGCGGTCAGCGCCGGTGCCGCGGCCGCGGCAACGTGGTCCTCCTCATGGTTCGCCTCGGTGGACGGGAACCATGCCCAGGCGAGCCGGTCGTCGCGGTCGAGCAGGAGCTGCGCCACCTGCGGATAGACCGTCTCCGCCTCGTCGCGACGACCGGCCCGGCACCATACGGCACGGCCGTCCGCGTTGGCTCGGACCTGCGCGCAGAACCAGCCGGCCTCCCGCAACGGCCGGGTGACAGCCCCCGCCGTACCGTCGGCCGGGGTCGGCTCGGCCCGCGAGTTCTCACCCGCCGTCTCATGCTCGTAGACGCCGGCGGGCGGCAGCGACGGCGGCTCGTCCGATCGGGTGCAGCCCGCCAGCGCGAGCGGACCGAGGCACATGAGCATGAAGATCGCACGAGTTCGACGGGCCGGCCGATGCCGGCACCCGGGTGCGGGAAATGGGCCCGGCACGGAGTTCATCGGTCCGGCTCAGGACGGCGTCGCGCCAGGAGACTCACAGGTGCTCCTGATCCCAGCGGCTGCGGGCCGCGGCGACGGCGTCCTTGTGATCGCGGGACCAGTCGGCCAGGGCGAACACCATGTCCGCCAGGCTCTTGCCCATCGAGGTAAGCCGATAGTCGGTCTGCGGCGGGATGGTCGGATAGACGGTCCGTTCGACCAGCCCATCCCGGCACAGCCGTTTGGTCGTCAGTGTGAGCATCCGCTGCGAGATACCGGGAATCGCCCGCTCCAGTTCCCGGAAGCGGCGGGTTCCCTTGGACAGCTCGACCAGGACCAGCACGGTCCATCGATCACCGAGCCGGTCGAGCACATCGCGGATCCCACAGTCGTCATCACCACACGGCCCGGCGGGAACAGGGCCGCTGACCTGTGGGATTACCGCCGTGTTCGTGACTGACACGAAAGTGCCTCCTTACGATGCCGCGGTGCGGCGCGGATGATCGGGTGCTGTTCCAGCCTGCACCAACATCGAGGAGCTTCGAATGATTCTCGTCACCGGCATCTCCGGAGGGCTCGGCGGCCTGATCTTCCGTGGTCTGTCCGCCGAGGACGGCCTTGACGTGACCGGCGGCACTCGCTCGGGCGACGGGGCGACCGCACGCCGGATCGACTTCGACGACCCGGCCTCGCTCGCCGAGGGATTCCGAGGCGTCGACGTCCTGGTGTTCGTCTCGGCCGGATACGCCGAGGACGACGTGGTGCTGGCTCGCCATGGCGCGGTGGTGGACGCGGCCGAGGCGACGGGCGTCCGGCATGTCGTCTACACCAGCCTGGCGAGGTCGGGCGACCTGTTGACGATCGCGCTGCCGCACCGCTGGACCGAAGCGCGCCTCGCCGCGGCCCCGTTCGATGTGACGATCCTGCGCAACGGCCTGTACGCCGAGGTCGCGGCCGGGCTCGCCACGGCCGCCGCCGCGTCGGCGGCCGAGACCGGCGTCTTCGCCGCCGCTATCGGCGCCGGGCGGATGTCCGTCGTGGCGAAGGAGGACCTGGCCGAGGTCGCCGTCCGGGTCGCCGCGGAGATCCAGCGTGACCTCGCCGCGGGCCGCCGCAGCCGGCACGCGGGCAAGACCTACGAACTGGAGGGCGTCGAGGCGATCGGCGGCCAGGACATCGCCGAGGTGCTGAGCGACACACTGAACCGGCCAGTGCATTACCAGCCGATCTCTCTGTCCACCGCGCGCGGGGCACTGGCCGGCAGCGGCCAGGACCCTTACCAGATCACCCACACGCTCTCGATCTTCTCCAACATCGGCGCCGGATGCCTTGAGGCCCACGACACCGATCTGACCACCCTCCTGCCGGCCGGGCCCCGCGGCGTACGAGACCACATCGTGCGAGCTGTCGGAGGAAACGTCCCCCAGCCGGTCCCCAGCCGGACCTGATTTCTCTCACCCCGCGCCGGGTCGGTACGTGGCGATGACGACGCCGGTCCTGGTCGTCGTGGAGTCGACGAGCTCGAAGGACTCCGGCATGGTCCCCTCGAACAGCCGCCGCCCCGAGCCCGGCATCCTGGTGCCTGCATGACGCCGTCGAGTGTCAGATGCTCGATCGCGACGACCTTGCCCATGCCGTTTCTCCTCCGTGGTCGGATTCGCCGGGAACGCCCCCGGGTTCACCCTCTACACGAACGGCGGACGGCCGGATCGACAGCGAGCATCGTGCCGGGCATGCCGATGCCGTCAGCTTCGGCCCGGCCTGTCCCCCGGCTATCGGTCATCCTGCCGCGGAAGTAGCCGCCGCCGATGCCCAGGAGGGCGTGCGGCGAGGGCCAGGACGGCGCAGTAGATCGGGAGGAAGATCTCCCACGTGTCGCCGCGCGACTCGGGTAACACGGGACGCAGCAACTCGTACGCGACGCCGAGGAGCAGCGCGGCGAGCGGATAGAGCAGGGACCACCGGACAGCCGCCGCACTCCTCTTCCACCGGACGACCAGGGAGGCGAGCACGAGGACGATCGCCAGGAGGACGGCGGCGAGTGTGACGACCATCAGCGAGTTACTGGGGAGCGGGGGCAACGCCGCCGGGTTGCCGCCGGCACCGCCGTCGCTGCGCGGCCAGTTGGAGGTCGCGACGGTGAACGACGCCACCGCGATGGCGAACACCGAGAGCTTCGCGGCGATCGGCAGCGCGGGGCGCCCGTCCGGAAAGATCGCGGTCGCGAGCAGCAGCGGTGTCATGACCTGCGGCACCTAGATCCAGTAGTGCAGCCACGAATTCCAGCTCGCCGCCGATCCGTCGGACGCGATGACGAGGCCCGGCAGCTCGCACGCCAGCCCTGCCACGCCCAACAGCCCGCCGAACAGGAGGATCCGCCCGATACTCCGGCTTTGGGCCCGGCCGCCCGCCCACACTCCCGCCAGCAGCATCACGCCCGCTCGGAGGGCCTCCGCTACGGTGCCGGTACGGGCGACGGGAGCATCGGCGATCAGCGTGACGATGACGGGGAGGGCGGCCAGCCCCAGCAGCGCCGTCCCCCAGAATCGGAGCGAAGCCCACATGACAGACATGATCCGCCGGCCCACAGGAGTACGAGAAAGATCGGGGCGATGACCGGACACAGGCCTGATGTACACGCCCGGCGTACGGGAGGAAGAAGGGGTGGGCTCTGGGGGCCCGTTCTGGTGAACCTCGGACTCGGCGTGCCCGCGATCGTGCCGTTCTCTCTGGCGTGGTGGCTGCTGACCGAGTACGTGCCGATGGACTGCAAAACTTCCGAGGACCTTGTCAAGCCGGGGCTCACCAACTGCAACTACACGACCCTCGATCACGCGTACCCCGTCATGCTGCTCCTGGCGGTGACCGGCGTCCTCACCGTGGCGTTGGTGGTCGTGATCGACGTGATGCTCCCGCTCGGGCGCGGGCGAAAGCCGGCGGCATGGCTCGGCGCGGCCGCGCTCATCCCCGTCCCGTTCGTGGTGTGCCTGGCGCTGGCCTGACCTGGCTCGGCCTCGCGGCGGCCGGGTGCGCGGTCGAAAATGAGAACGGGTGGACGCCCCGGCGAAGCCTAGACTGGCGCCATGCCGATCGACCTGAGCCTGCTCGCCGGGGTGCGGTGGCGGGGGCAGCCGGTGGTCGGCGAGAGGGCTCAGGCACTGCTCGCGGCCCTCGCGTCCGCGCCCCGGACCGTGAGCGCGGACCGCCTCGTCGTGGAGGTGTGGGGGGACGACGAACCGGCCAATCCGGCGAAGGCGCTGCAGGTCCTGGTGTCCCGGACCAGGTCGGTCGTGGGGCCGGAGACGCTGGTCACGGAGGGGGGCGGCTACCGGCTCGACGTCCCGCCCGACCGGGTCGACGCCGGTCTGCTGCGTCGTCTGACGGACCGGGCGCGGGCGCTGCTCACCGAGGACCCGGCCGCCGCGGCCGCCACGGCCGGGGAGGCGCTCGCGCTGGGCATCGGAGCGCTGCCGCCGGAGGGCGGCGGCCCGCTGGCCGGGGTGCGCCGGCGCGCGGCACGCGACCTGGCCGCCGCGCGGGTGGTGCTCGCCCGCGCCCGGAGCCGCAGCGGTGACCACGACATCGCCCTGCCCGAGCTCGAGGAGGCCGTACGCGTCCACCCCGAGGACGAGGGACTGCTCGCCGATCTCCTGCACAGCGAGGCGGCGGTGCGCGGAACGGGCGCCGCGCTCGACCGGTTCGAGCGTTACCGGTCGGACCTGCGCGACCGGGTCGGCTCCGACGTCGGCCCGGAGCTGCGGCGGGTCCATCGTGAGCTGCTGGCCCTCGACAATCCCGTACGCGCCGGCGTGCGTTTCGACACGACTCCGCTGCTCGGCCGCGACGACGACCTCCGGCGGGTGCGGGCCCTGCTCGCCACCTCCCGGGTGGTCTCGATCCTCGGTCCGGGCGGGCTCGGCAAGACCCGGCTCGCCCATGCCGTCGCCCGCGAGGCCCCGCAGCCGGTGGTGCACTTCGTCGAGCTGGCCGGCGTGACCGCGCCCGAGGACCTGGTCGGCGAGGTCGGGTCGGTGCTCGGCGTCCGCGACTCGGTGACCGGACGCCGCACGCTCACCCCGCGGCAGCGCGCCGACGTCCGGGCCCGGATCGCCCAGCAGCTCGATCCGGCCCCGACGCTGCTGGTGCTCGACAACTGCGAGCATCTGGTGGAGGCGGTCGCCGACCTGGTCGCCTATCTGGCCGCGACCACACGGGAGCTGCGCGTCCTCACCACGACGCGCTCGCCGCTGGCGATCGCCGCCGAACGCGTCTATCCGCTGCCCCAGCTGGGAACCGGCGACGCGATCGAGCTGTTCCGCGACCGCGCGACCGCGGCCCGGCCCGGTGTGCACCTCGACGAGGATGACGTGCGCGCCGTCGTGACCCGCCTGGACGGCCTGCCGCTCGCCATCGAACTGGCCGCGGCGAAGGTGCGGGTGATGTCACCGGCCGAGATCGCCCGGCGGCTGGAGGACAGGTTCTCACTGCTGCGCGGCGGCGACCGGAGCGCGCCCTCCCGGCATCAGACGCTGCTTGCGGTGATCGACT
Source organism: Microbispora sp. NPDC049633 (assembly GCF_040675265.1). Classification (NCBI taxonomy): domain Bacteria; kingdom Bacillati; phylum Actinomycetota; class Actinomycetes; order Streptosporangiales; family Streptosporangiaceae; genus Microbispora; species Microbispora sp. NPDC049633. The sequence continues at coordinate 27,390 of NZ_JBFAOO010000007.1, read as the reverse complement.
GGTCCTGGAACCTTCTGGGCGAGCGGGAGCGCCGGGCCCTGCGCCGCCTCTCGGCCTTCCCGGACGGCTTCGCCCTCGACGCCGCGGAGGAGGTGCTCGGCGACGGCGCTCTCGGCGACGTCGAGGAGCTCGTGGAGCAGTCCCTGCTCACCGTCGTGGAGACGGCCGAGGGCGTCCGGTACCGCATGCTCGAGACGGTGCGGGAGTTCGGCCGGATGCGGCTGGACTCGGCCGGCGAGACCGACGAGGCGCGGGCCGCCGTACGCGCGTGGGCCCTCGGTCACGCCGACCGGCACGGCGGCCGGCTGTACTCGCCGGAGCAGGTCGACGCGATGGACCGGCTGCGTGCGGAGGAGACGAACCTCTCCGACATCCTGCGCGAGGCCCTCGCCGACCCCGACCCGGAGGCGGTCGTGCTGCTGTTCTCGGCGCTGGGCGGCTTCTGGTCGATCTGCGGAGACCATCCGCGCAGCATCGTTCTCACCCCCGCCGTCGCGGCCGCCCTGAGCGACTGGACACCGCCGCCCCGGCTCCTCGACCGGACCCGGGCGGCCCTGAGCATCGCGCTGTTCAACACCATGATCGTCCCTTTGGAGGAGTCCGGGACGCTGGTGCGGCTGCTGTCCGAGCTGGGCGCCGACTCGGCGAACCCCGCCCTCCGGGCGGCGGTGACCGCCCTGCTCACAGCGGCGTCGGATCCCGAGCGCGGCATGGACAAGCTGACCGCCGACCCCGACCCTGTGATCCGCCGGATCGCGCTGCACTGGCTGAGCCACGGCCGGGAGAACGTCGGCGACCCGGTCGGCGCGATCGAAGCGGCCCGTGCCGCCCTCGACCTCGTCGGCGATGACGGCGGCCCTTGGCACCGGGCGGTGCTGCACACGCACCTGGCCGGCCTGTACGCGCATCTCGGTGACACCGCCTCGGCCTCCAGGCATGCCGTCGAGGCGCTCCCGGTGCTCGAACGCCTCGGGGCGGTGGACGACGCCGTCCAGATCCGCGCCTCCCTCGCCATGGCGGCGCTCGCCGAGGGCCGCCGCGACGAGGCCGCGCGTATGGTCGACGACCTGGAGGCGCTCGCCACCCAGGGCACCTACGCGGAGGTCCTGTCGGTCGCGGCCGCCAGGGCCCAGCTGACCCTCGCCGACGGCGACATCGCCGAGGGACTGCGGCGGCATCGCGAGACCGCCGAGGCGCTGCGGAACCTGCGCGTCCCGGGCGCGGGGGACGGCATCACACCGTGGGGCTTCCTTGGCGAGGTCGTCGCGCTCTCGGCGTTCGCTCTGTACGGCGAGGGCGACGACGGCGCGGACCTCTTCGAGTCGTTGCGGGCCGAGGTCCGGACCGCCTTCACGCCGGACCACACGGACTACCCCGTGATGGGGATGGTGCTCGCCGGGCTGGGCATCTGGGGCCTGCGTAAGGGGGCGCTGCCCGCCGAGGAGGCGGTTCGGCTGCTCGTGCTCGCCGACAGGTTCGCCTACAACCGGTTCGTCCCGACGCTGCAGTGGTCGGTCCTGTCCGGGCACGCCGAGCGGATCGCCCCCGGCGTCATGTCCCGGATCGAGGACGAGTACGGCGAACAACGCGGCCCCGACCTGCTGGCCGAGGCGCGTGCCGTCCTGGAACGGCTGTTCTGACACCGCTGATCTGGCACCGGCTACATCTTGCGGGAGTACGAGCGGACCGCCAGTGGGGCGAAGACCGCGACGACGACCGCGCAGCCGATGACCGCCCAGCCGACCTCGGCCGTCACGGCCCCGTCGTTGAACAGGTCGCGCACCGCGGAGACGACGTGTGACACCGGGTTGACCTTCACGAACGCCTCCAGCCAGCCGGGCAGCGTCTCGGCGGGGACGAACGCGTTGGACAGGAAGGTGAGCGGGAACATGATCATCATGGAGATCCCCTGGACACTCTGCGCGGAACGCGCCATCGTGCCCAGCCAGGTGAAGATCCACGCCAGCGACCAGCCCGCGATCACGGTGAGCGCGACGCCGCCGATGACGCCGAGCGCGCCGCCGCCGGGGCGGTAACCGATGATCAGGCCGGTGACGACCGTCAGCACCGACGCGATGCCGTAGCGGATCAGGTCGGCGATCATCGGACCGGCCAGGGGGGCGATCCTCGCGATCGGCAGGGACTTGAAGCGGTCGAACACCCCCTTGTCCATGTCTTCACGCAGTTGCACGCCCGTCGCCATGCAGACGGTCAGGGCCGTCTGGGCGAGGATGCCGGGGATCAGCACCGGGAGGTAGTTCGACACGCTGCCGGAGATCGCGCCGCCGAAGATGAACGCGAACATCGCGGTGAACAGCAGAGGCTGGATGAGGACGTCGAAGAACTGCTCGGGCTTGCGGCGCATCTTCTTCAGGGCACGCCACGCCATGGACAGGGTCTGGACCCAGGTCTCCTGCAGCGAACTGTGGGAGGTCGTGCGGGCGACCACGACGGACGGGTCGACGCGCCGGGGGTCGAGCGGGGTCGGGGTAACGGTGGTCGTGGTCATCGGGCCGCCTCCATCTGGGGCTTCATCTGGGATTCGTCGTCGGCGCCGTGGCCGGTCAGCGCCAGGAAGACCTCGTCCAGCGTCGGCTTGGCGACGCTCACCGAGGAGATGCCGAGGCCCGCCTCCCGCAGGCCGATCAGGACGTCCGCGGCCCGGTCGGGGTCGGGGAGGGGGATGTTCATGCGTCCCGATTCCGGGGTCAGGACCGGGTCCTCGCCCAGCAGCCGGCGGACGACGTCCGCGCCCAGGGAGATGTCGGCGCCCTCCGCCAGGCTGAGCTGCAGGGTCGACTCGCCGACCTGGGTCTTCAGCGCGTCGGGAGTGTCCTCGGCGACCTTCCGGCCCCGGTCGATCACGGCTATGCGGTCGGCCAGCTGATCGGCCTCGTCCAGGTACTGCGTGGTCAGGAGGATCGTGGAACCGTCGGTGACCAGCTCGCGGATGGTGTCCCACATCTGGCCCCGGGTTCTCGGGTCGAGGCCGGTCGTGGGCTCGTCCAGGAAGATCAGAGGCGGGCGGGTGATCAGGCTCGACGCCAGGTCGAGGCGGCGGCGCATGCCGCCGCTGAATTGGGACAGGGGACGGTCGGCCGCCTCCTGAAGGTCGAAACGGGCGAGCAGGTCACCGGCGATGCCCTTGGCCCGGGTGCTCGTCAGGCCCTGCAGCCGGCCGAACAGCCACAGGTTCTCCCGCGCGGTGAGGTCCTCGTCCACCGAGGCGTACTGGCCCGTCACGCCCACCAGCTGCCGGATGCGGTGCGGCTCCCGCCGGACGTCGACGCCGAAGATCTCCGCATGGCCGCCGTCGATGGGGAGCAGGGTGGCGAGCATCCGGAGGGTGGTGGTCTTGCCCGCCCCGTTGGGGCCGAGGACACCGAAGATCTCGCCCTGCCGTACGTGGAGGTCGATTCCGTCCACGGCCCGGAAGTCGCCGAAGGTCTTGACCAGGCCGTCCGCCCGGACGGCACTGAGGTCCGCCATGACGCGTCTCCTCTCTCCGCCGGGTACCTCCCGGCGTACGAGAAGAGCCTCCGGCCGCCCGGATTCATCGCGGCTTCACGCCGGTTTCACCCCTGAGCTGGCGGTTTCACCGGCTTGTCCTCGTGTCCCCCGTGAGAGCTACCCACGAATGTCCACCGCGCGGTGACGATTCCCGGCCGCCGAATCCCTAGCGTTTCTCCGCGTAGCCGCGGCGCTCCGGTCGCGGAATCGTCCCAAGGAGTCGTCATGCGGCTGTTGAAGCAACTCGTGCCTGTCGCGCTGGTCACCTTCGCCGGCGGTGCGGCCGTGGCTGCGGTGCAGGGGAACGCGTTCCTCACCCTCATCCTCGGTGTCGCGACAGCCGTCCTCGCGGTGTTCGTGTACGGCTGGGCGGTGCGATGGTCCGAGCGCCGCGCGCCGGTGGAGGTGGCCGGGAAAGGCGCCGTCCCCGCCGTCGGCCGGGGGCTGTTGATCGGAGTCGGGATGTTCGCGGCCGTCATCGTGAACCTCGCCTTCCTGGGGTACTACCGGGTCGACGGCCTCGGCTCGGTGACGGGCGCGGCCGGGCTGATCGGCTTCATGGCCGCCGCCGCGGTGACCGAGGAGTTACTGTTCCGCGGCGTGCTGTTCCGGATCATCGAGGGATGGGCCGGCACGTGGATCGCGCTGGCCCTGACCGGCCTGGTGTTCGGCCTGATGCACCTGAGCAACGAGCACGCCAACCTGTGGGGCGCGATCGCCATCGCGATCGAGGCCGGCGGCATGCTCGCCGCCGCCTACGCCGCCACCCGCACCCTGTGGCTGCCGATCGGCCTGCACTTCGGCTGGAACTTCGCCGCGGCCGGCATCTTCAGCACCGAGGTCTCCGGCAACGGCGCGAGCCAAGGGCTGCTGCACAGCGTGACGTCGGGCCCGGCCCTGCTCACCGGCGGTGACTTCGGTCCCGAGGCGAGCCCGTACTCGGTGGTGTTCGGCCTGGCGCTGACGGTCGTGTTCCTGTGGCTGGCCCGCCGGCGCGGCAACCTGGTCCCCATGCGGCGCGGCGCCCGGGCGGACGCGACCGCTACGCTCACCCAGTGATCGACTTCCGGCGGGTCCCGGACCTGTGGCGGCGGTGCGACGTCGTGGTCCGGGACGCGCCGTTCGGGCTGCTGCTGGCCGTCGTGTCCCTGATACCGGCGCTCTACGGCAAGGGGACGCAGGTCGGGGACCTGCCGGTCCGTCCCCTCGACGCACTGGCGCTCGTGGTGATCGCTCTGGAGTGCCTTCCGCTCGCCGTGCGCCGCCGGTGGCCGGCCGTGTGTCTGGCTCTGGTGACGCTCGGCTTCGTCCTCGACCAGATCCGCGCCTACCACGTTTTCGCGAGCAACGCGATGACCGTCGCGCTGATCAGCACGGGCGCACATCTGGAGCGCTACCGGCGTGCCACCGTGATCCTCCTCTCCATGGCGTACGTGCCGCTGGCGGTCGCGCTCGACCGGCTCGGCGCGACGGAGAAGGTGGAAGGGTACGTGGTGTTCTACCTGACTCTGGTCCTCGCGTGGGGCATCGGGGCCTGGATGCGCTCCACCCGGGCCGCCGAGACCGAGCGCCGCCGCCACATCGCCGAGGCCACCCGCGCCGCCGAACGCACCCGCATCGCCCGCGAACTCCACGATGTCGTGACCCACCACGTGACGGCCATGGTCGTACAGGCCGAGGCGGCACGCTACCTGACCGCCGCGCCCGATCGCCTCGACGCGGCCCTGAGCGCCGTCACCGACACCGGCCGGCGAGCGATCGCCGACCTGCGGCACCTGCTCGACCTGCTCAACCCGGACCACCACACCGACGTGAAAATGCCGTCCGTCGCTGAACTGCAGACACTCGTGGAGCAGACCCGCCAGGCCGGGCAGCCGGTGGAGTTCGCCGAGGAGGGCACGCCGCCCGAATCGGGCGGCAGCGCCGAATTGGTGGCCTATAGGGTCGTGCAGGAATCCCTGACGAACGCTCTCAAGTACGCACACGGCAGCGCCACCGCGGTCCGCGTGCGCTATGGCAAGGAGATCATCGTGGAGGTCAGCACCGACGGCTCCGGCTCGCGGGCCGGCTCGCCCGGCGGGAGCGGCCGTGGGCTTGCCGGGCTCCGCGACCGCGTGGACGCCCTGGGCGGCGAGTTCGACGCCGGCCGGCGGGCCGACGGCGGCTTCGTCGTACGGGCGCGCATCCCCGCGGGAAGCCCGTCGTGAGCACGCCGGTCCGGGTCCTGGTCTGCGACGACCAGGCGCTGATCCGCACCGGGTTCGCGACGATCATCGACGCGCAGCCCGACCTGGAGGTGGTGGGCGAGTGCGGGGACGGCCGCGCCGCGGTCGACCTCGCCCGCCGGCTGAACCCGGACATCGTGGTGATGGACGTACGCATGCCGGTGCTCGACGGCATCGAGGCGACCCGTCTGCTGGCCGGCGCCGGGGTGGAGAATCCGGTCAAGGTGCTCGTGGTGACGACGTTCAACCTGGACGAGTACGTGTACGAGGCGCTGCGCGCGGGGGCGAGCGGGTTCCTGCTCAAGGACGCTCCCCCGGCGCAGCTGCTGCACGGCATCCGCACCGTCGCGTCGGGCGCCGCGCTGCTGGCGCCCGAGGTGACGCGGCAGCTCGTCGGCAGGTACGCGGCGCGGATCCGCCCCGCCGAGGGCACGCCGGACGACGTCGCGCTGACCCCGCGCGAGCTGGAGGTGCTGCGCCTCATCGCCGACGGCCTGTCCAACAGCGAGATCGCCGCCGAGCTGGTGATCAGCCAGGAGACCGTCAAGACGTACGTCTCGCGCATCCTCACCAAACTCGGCCTGCGTGACCGCGTGCAGGCGGTCGTCTACGCCTACCGCAGGGGTCTGGTGGCCTGAGACCCGCCGGTCCGGCATCGCCTCCCGCCGAATGGGTAAGGCGGTCGCGAACGACGGGCGGACAAGGGGGAGTCGCCATGGTCGTCAGCACTCGTGCCGGAACGGAACGGTCTTTGAACATCACCGTGATACGGCAGGCACCATCGATGTCCCGAACGGTCTCGGCGGCGGGGCTCGGCGCCGTCGGGGGCATGGTCACCGAGTATCTGTTCGATCCCGAGCTGGGGCGGAGTCGCCGCGCCCGACTCCGGGACAAAGGCGTCCATCTGACGCACGGGGTCAGAAACGGAACCAGAACCGTCGTCCGCGACGTCCGCAACCGAAGCCAGGGCATCCTCGGCGCGGCCCGCTATAGGACCACCGGACGGGAGGCCGACGACGACGTCCTCCACGAGCGGGTACGCGCCGAGCTGGGCCGACACGTCCGCCACCCACGTGAGGTGGACGTCCACGTGGAGAGCGGTCACGTCACCCTCACCGGTGACGTGCTCGGCAGGGAGAGCCGGCGGGCGCACCGGGCGGTGACCCGGATACCCGGCGTCACGGGCGTGGACGCGAACTGGACCACCCGCCACGACGCCACGCGAGCGCCTCGGTCGAGGGAAGACGGCGGGCCGATGGAGGCGGTGCTCGGCCTCTACCGGCAGAGGTGGTCACCGGCCGGCAGGTCGCTCACCGGTCTGGCCGCCGCCGCCGTCTGGTCGCTGTCCGGACGCCTGCCGCGGCCGCTCGGCTACCTGGTGCGCGCCGGCTGCGCGGTCCTGGCCGCGCGTGCCGCGACGAACCTGCCGCTGCGGCGGCTCACGGGCATCGGCGCGGGCCGCAGCGCGATCGACGTACGGAACTCCATCTCCGTGGCCGCGCCGCCCGAGGAGGTCTGGCCGGTGCTGAGCGACTACAGCCTCTTCGCCCGGTGGATGCCCGACGTCCTCGACGTGCGGCGCTCGGACGACGGCGGGCGGTCCCAGTGGCGGGTCTCGGGACCGGTCGGAGTGCCGATCCGGTTCGAGGCCGTGGAGACCGCCCGTGAGGAGGGCCGCAGGATCGCCTGGAAGACCACAGAAGGACAGCTGGTCGCCCACTCCGGCGAGCTCAGTGTGACGCCGGAGGACGCGGGCCGAAGCCGCATCCAGGTCCGGCTCACCTACAATCCGGTTCTCGGCGCGGTCGGTCACGCCGTGGCGAAGATCTTCGGAGCCGATCCCGGACGCAAGCTCTCCAAGGACCTGATGCGGCTGAAGTCGCTGATCGAGACGCGCAGGGTGCCGGTCGACGCCGGCGCCGGTCCGCGAGGATGATCAGTGTGAGTGGCGGGGCGGGGCGCTGCCGCTGCCGCCGGTGAGGAAGTCCAGGTCCGCGCCCTTGTCGGCCTGGAGGACGTGCTCGCTGTACAGACGCACCCAGCCCCGGTCGGCGGCCGGCCGCGGGGGCTGCCAGGCGGCGCGACGGCGCTCGAGTTCCGCGTCGTCGACCAGCAGGTCCAGACGCCGCGTCGGGACGTCGAGCCGGATGACGTCGCCGGTACGCACGAGGGCGAGAGGGCCGCCCACCGACGCCTCGGGGGCCACGTGCAGGACGCAGGTGCCGTAGCCGGTGCCGCTCATGCGGGCGTCGGAGATCCGCACCATGTCGGTGACCCCCTCGGTGAGCAGCCGCCGCGGCATGGGCACGTTGCCCACCTCCGGGAAGCCCGGGTAGCCGCGTGGTCCGGCGTTCCGCACCACGATGACCGTGTCGGCGGTGACGTCCAGATCCGGGTCGTCGGCCACGGCGATGTAGTCCTCGATCCGGTCGAACACGAGCGCCGTTCCGGTGTGCCGGAGCAGATCGGGCGAGGCGGCGGAGACCTTCAGCACGGCCCCGGACGGCGCGAGCGACCCGCGCAGCACGACCGTCCCCGACCCGGCGGGCTGGAACGGCTCCTCCATCGTGCCGATGACCTCCCGGTTCCAGCACTGGGCGCCGCTGACGTTGTCGGCCACGCTCTTCCCGCTGACTGTGACATGGTCCAGGTGCAGCAGGGGGGCGATCTCCTTCATCACCGCCGGGAGCCCGCCCGCGTACGCGAAGTCCTCCATCAGGTGCGTGCCGGAGGGCATCAGGTTCACCAGCATGGGCACGTCGGCGGTGAGCGTGTCGAAGTCCTCCAGCGTCAGGGGTACGCCGAGGCGCCCGGCGATCGCGAGCAGGTGCACCACGGCGTTGGTGGAGCCGCCGATCGCGGCGTTGACCCGGATGGCGTTCTCGAAGGCCTCGCGGGTGAGCACGGTGGACAGCCGCTGGTCCTCCTCGACCATGGCCACGATCCGGCGCCCGGCGGCGTGCGCGAGCGCGTACCGGCGGGAGTCGACCGCCGGTACGGCGGCGGCCCCCGGCAGCTGGACGCCGAGCGCCTCGGTCACGCAGGCCATCGTGGAGGCGGTCCCCATGGTCATGCAGTGCCCACGGCTGCGGGACATGCAGATCTCCGCCTCGGCGCAGTCGGCCGCCGTCATCCGGCCGGCGCGCTGCTCCTCGGTGAAACGCCACACGTCGGTGCCCGATCCGATGTCCCGGCCGCGGAACTTGCCGTTCAGCATCGGACCACCGGTGATCATCAAAGTGGGCAGGTCGACACTGGCCGCGCCCATCAGCAGCCCGGGCGTGGTCTTGTCGCAGCCGGACAGCAGCACCACGCCGTCGAGCGGGTTGGCCCGGATCAGTTCCTCGGCCTCCATCGCCAGCAGATTGCGGTAGAGCATGGTCGTCGGCCGCATCAGCGGCTCCCCCAGGCTCATCGCCGGAAACTCCAGCGGCAGGCCGCCGCTCTCCCACACGCCGCGCTTCACCGACTCGGCCAGGTCGCGCAGATGGGCGTTGCACGGCGTCAGCTCCGACCACGTGCTGGCGATGCCGATCACCGGACGGCCGTCGAAGACGTCGTCGGCGAACCCCTGGTTGCGCATCCACGATCGATGGATGAACCCGTTGCGGCCCTCCGCGCCGAACCACTCCTGACTGCGCAGCGGGCGATTCGTCATCGACATCGGCACACCTTCCTGTCGTTTCGATTGTCTGCGGACACCGGCCGCGGCTATCTCAGGCCTCCGACGGACAGTCCGCCGCGCCAGTGCCGCTGGAGGGTGAAGAAGGCGATGATGAGCGGGATCACCGAGACGAGCGCGCCCAGGATGATGAGGCTCCAAAGGGAGGTACTACCCGAATTGTTCGCCGAGGCGATTCCCTGCCAGAGGCCGAGCCCGACGGTGACGGGGAAAAGCCGGTTGTCGGAGAGCATGGCGAGGGGCAGGAAGTAGTTGTTCCAGGACGCGACGGCGGACAGGAGCAGCACCGTGACCACCGCGGGCCGCATCAGCGGGAAGGCGACCTGGATGAACGTCCGAAGTTCACCCGCGCCGTCGACCCGCGCCGCGTCCAGGATCTCGTCGGGCACCGCGTCGCGCGCGTACACGTGCATCAGATAGACGCCGAACGGATTGAGCAGCGACGGGAGGATCACCGCCCAGATCGTGTTCGTCAGACCGAGCCCGGAGAACATCATGAAGGTGGGGATCACCAGGGCGGTCGCGGGCACCATCAACGCGCCCAGCAGGACCGAGAAGCTGAATCGCCTGCCGGCGAACCGGTATTTGGCGAATCCGTAGCCCGCCATGACGGCCAGGATCGTGGCGCCGATCCCGCCCGCGAACGCGTACAGCGTGGAGTTGAGGATCCACCTGCCGTAGATGCCGCCGTCGTAGGTGAACAGTCGCTGGAGGTTCCCGAAGTAGTCGACCGAATCGGCGAACCACAGGGTGTTGCTGCCGCTGAACAGGCCGGGGGCGTCTTTGGAACTGTTGACGATGACCCACCAGAACGGCACCAGGAAATACACGACCAGGAAGCCCAGGAAGATCTGCACGGGGAGGTGGCGCTGGGGACGGCGGCGTGCGCCGGCGCGGGAGCTGCCGGTCATCAGAAGAAGCTCCTCCGCTTGCGGGTGAAGAACAAGAAGGCGTAGACGCAGACGAACACGATCCCGCCGAGGGCGAAGGAGATCGCCGACCCGTAGTTGAAGTTCGCGAGCCCGAAGGCCTGCTGATAGGCGTACATGTTGGGAGTGAATCCCGGCGCGATCGTGCCGGCCGCGAGGTAGCGCAGAATCTGTGGTTCGTTGAAGAACTGCAGGGTGCCGATGAGCGAGAAGACCAGGATCAGGAGCAGCGCGGGGGCGATCAGCGGGATTTTGATCCGAAGCGCGATCTGCCATTTCCCGGCGCCGTCCATACGGGCGGCCTCGTAGAGCGTCGGGTCGATGCCCTGGAGCGCCGCGTACAGGATGATCATGTAGTAACCGGCCCACTGCCAGGTGACGACGTTGATCAGGCCGTAGAAGATCAGATTGCTGCTGAAGAAGTCGGGCGCGGTTGCGCCGAACAACCCGAAGATGTCGGTGAGCGGCCCGAAGCTCTTGCTGTACAGGAATCCCCACATGACCGCCCCGATGACCGTGGGAATGGCGTAGGGGAGGAAGATCATGAGGCGGGAGAAGCGGGTGAACAGCGACGTCACGGCGTCCAGGATGAGTGCCATCGCGAGCGCGATGACGATCTGCAGCGGGATGGCGACGAGCGAGAAGCGGATGACGAACCACGCCCCGGACAGGAAGGTCGGGTCGCTGAACGCCTTCACGTAGTTGCCGAGGAAGACGAAGCTGGTGCCGCCGATCAGCTTCTTCTGCCAGAGGCTGAGATACAGCGCGTACGCGAGCGGCGCGATGAGAAACGCCAGGAAGACGAGCCCGAACGGCCCGACGAAGAGCCACCCCATCAGGTGCTCACGGAGGCGCACCTTACCGCGGACCTTGTGCGCCTTCTTCTGGGTGCTCGCTGCGCTCTCCTCGATCAGGAGGGTCATTGTGGGCTCCGGGAATCTGATGCTGGGGGATCGCGGGTGGGCCGGGACGCCCGGCCCACCCGCGTCTGTCACTGGACGGTGAACCCTTGCTCCTTGGCGTAGCCCACCACGTCCTCCTGAACTCGGTCAGCGGCCTGCGCACCGGTCACGGAGCCCTCGATGAGGGCACTGACCTGCTTCGTCATGGCGTCGAAGTAGTACTGGCCGAACGGGGCGTAGGTCATGCCCTTGTAGGCGTTCGCCGCCGGGACGTAGACCTCCTTGTTCGCCTGCTGGCCGTCGAAGAACGCCACCTTCAGGTCCACGAACTCAGGATCGTTGAGCGCCTTGAGGTTCAGCGGGAAGATGATCTGGTTGGTCCAGCCGTCGGTGAGCGACTCGTCGTCGGCGTAGAGGCCGTACGCCACCTTCGCCGCGAGTTCGGGGTTCTTCGCCTGGCTCGTCACCGAGAAGGCCGACCCGCCCCAGTTCACCTGCACCGGGTTGGCGGGATCCCACTGCGGGAGCGGCGCCACCGCCCACTTGCCGGTGTCCTCGCCCTTGCCGACACCGGCGCCGGTGAGGTATCCGGGCGCCCACGCCGCCGAGATGTACGTCGCGTACTTCCCGTTGACCACACCGGCGATGTACTCCGGCGTGAACTGGTCCTGCGTCCCGACCAGGCCCTTCTTGGCGAGGCCCCCCCAGTAGTCGAGCACGTCCTTGGACGCCTGGTCGTTCAGCTTGACGCCGATCGTCTCCGGCTTCGCCGGGTCGTAGGTGAACGGATTGGCGCCCTTCTGGATCTGCAGCGCCATCAGGACGGCCGGCACGTTCGCGCCCAGGTCGCCGAACAGCGGGCCCCCCGCGTCCTTCACCTTCTGCGCCGCCTGCTCGTACTCGGCCCACGTCTTCGGCGGCGTGATCTTGTACTTGTCGAAGATGTCCTTCCGGTAGATCATCGCCATCGGGCCGCCGTCGACCGGCACGCCGTAGACCGCGCCGCCGATCGAGACGTCCTTCCACGCGCCCGGGCCGTAGTTGTCCTTGACGGCGTCATAGCCGTACTGCTTGATGTCGACGAGCGCCTTCTGGATCTGGAAAGTGGGGATCCGGTCCGCCTCGATCATGATCACGTCGGGCGCGCCGGTGCCCGCCGAGATGGCCGTCTGGAACTTGTCGTACTCGTCACCGCCCTGACCGACGTTGGTCCAGCAGACCTGCACCTCGTTGTTCTGCTTGTTGAAGTTGTCGACGACGAGCTGCATGTTGGGGTACCAGCCCCAGAAGGTCACGACCGGCAGGTCCTTCTTGCTGATCGTGTTCGTGCAGTTGCTCGCGTTGTTCCCGCCCGCGTTGTCCGCGGGCGCGGCGCTTCCGCCCGCGGTGTTCGCGCCCCCTCCCGCGTCGGGGGCGCAGGCGGCGAGCGCGCTCGCGGCGGTGAGCATGGCCGCCGTGACAAGTAATCTTTTCGTCTTCATTGACATGATCTCCCCTTCGGGGTCACAGCGCACAAGGGTCCATGCGCCGCCGCTGAGGCCGGATCGGCCGGGACGGGGCACGGATGCCACATCCGCGCCCTGTCCCTCGTGCCGATCTCTCGAATGTGAGCGCTCACACGCCCACGTGCGTGGCGAGCGTCACCGGGGCCGGTGGTGTCGCCCTCCAACAGGCCTGATCAGCGCTTGAACAAGCGCGGTGCCAGGTCGATGAGGTTCTTCTGCCACACGTCCCAGCCGTGCGGCCCGGGGGTGACCCCGTCGAACTCGTAGTGGATGCCGAGGTTGTCCATCGTGGTCAGTCCCGCCATGAACGACGGGTACACGAAGTCGGTCACGTCGCCGACGTACACGCGCAGCAGCTTGGTGCCGCTGTTGATCGCCGCCACGTCGACGCCGGTCCCGCCGCCGAACCCGGCCGAGAACGCCGCGATGTAGGCGAACCGGCCCGGGTGCGCCTTGAGCATCGTCATCGTCTGACCGCCACCCATCGAGAGGCCGGCGAGGGCCTGCCGCGACGGATCGCCGGAGACGTGGTAGCGGGCACGGACGGCCGGGTCGATGTTCTCCAACAGTTCCTTGTTGAAGTCGGGCACGTTGCCGTTGCTCATCACGACCACCATCGGCACCAGGTTGCCGTCAAGGGAGTGGTTGTCGAGGATCTGCTTGGCGCGTCCCATCTCGACCCAGTCCGTGTGGTTCTGGCCGCCACCGTGCTGCAGGTAGAAGACGGGGTACGGCTCGGCACGGTTCGGGTCGTAGCCGGGCGGGGTCCAGACCAAGGCGGTCCGGTCCTGGTTCGTCACGTTGCTCCGGTACGTCAGGCTCTCGACCTTCCCGCCCTGACCGGCGGGAACGTCCGTGAGCATGCGTGCCCTCTCACCCGGGACGAGGAAGGTGCTCCAGGTGGGCTCGGTGGTCACCTTCGTCGGGTTCGACGCGTCCTTGACCGCGACCCGGTCCACGATGAGCCGGTAGTAGTAGAACCACGGTTCCAGCGGACCCACGGTCGCCCGCCACCGGTCACCCTCACGGGACAGCGGGACCCGCAACCAGCTCCCGCCGGGAGCGATGTTCGCCCACACCGTGACGTGCTTGGCGTCCTTGAAGTCCGTCGTGGTCTCGAAGGTGACGAAACCGTCCTTCAGGAACGGCGTCGGCGTGGTGCCGGGCGCCGGCGGGTTGAACTCGCCCTTCAGCGGCCCGTGGCCGGCGCTCGGGCCGTGATCCGGCACCGCGCGGAACAGCCGCGGCACGAAGTCGATCAGGTTCTCCTGCCAGGCGGTCCAGTTCGCCCCGCCGTCGGGGTTGACCCCGTCGAACTCGTACTTGACCCGGGCGCGGTCCAGCGCCTTCGTCAGACGGACGGTCGCGTTGTACGCGGGATCGGTCACGTTCCCGGTGTACAGACGCAGCAGCTTGCCACCGGGGCGCGGTCCGGGACCGGGCTTACCAGCGGCGACCTCCGTGAGCAGGCCCGAGAACGAGCCGGCGTACGCGAACTGGCCCGGACCGGTCAGGGCGGCGCGCAACGCCTGCGACCCGCCCTCCGACACGCCGGCGATCGCCTGGTGCTCCCGGTCGCGATGGACGCGGTAGGCGTCTGCGACCGCCTTGCGGAGGTCCTTGAGCTCCTTGTCGTCGTCCGGTCCGCGACCGTCGGTGATCACGACCACCATCGGCTCCATGGAGCCCTGGACCGACAGGTTGTCGAGGATCTGCTTGGCCCGGCCGAGGTCGAGCCAGTCCGTGGCGCTCCTGTCCGTGCCGGACTGCAGGTACAACACCGGATACGGCTTGCCGCCCTTGGCCGCGTACCCCGGCGGGGTCCAGACCAGAGCCGACCGCTCCTCCTTCTTGACCCGGTAGGTCAGGGTCTCGACCTTGCCGCCCTGCCCCTCGGGCGCGTCCGCCAGCAGGCGCGCCGAGTCGCCCCGGACGAGGAAGGTGCTCCACAGGGGCTTGGACGCCACAGTGGTGCTGTTCGTCGGGTCCTTGAGAACCTTGGTGTCGTCACCCGTGACCTGGTAGTAGTACAGCCCCGGCTTGAGCGGGCCGAGGGTTCCCGTCCAGGCGGCGCCCCCGCGGGTCAGGCCGTACTCCACCCAGGTGGAGGAGGGGCCGAAGTTCCCCTCGATGACGACCTGGGACACCTGGCCCATGCCGGCCTGGACATCCGCCGCCGGGACGCTGAACGACACGTAGCCGTCGTCCGAGACGGTCAGCCACGGCGTGGCCGCCGCAGCCGGCCGCGGCGCGAGTAACACCGCCGCGAGCGCCATGACTCCGGCGACGAGCGCCGCCGAGAGCCGGCGTGCGCCCAAGGGACGCATCCTGCCGTGATACAGTAACGTCATACCGAAACTCCTTTGATGGTCGGCAGCGGGTGGGGCCGCTCAGCCGACCTAGTTTCTCGGTGAGTGTGACGCGGTTTATGTGTGTGTCTGCACCTCCGTCTGTCGCTGTTTTCGTGTATTCCTGAACGCCCAGGTGCACCTGATCCGTGCACCTGGGGTCGGGCGTCAGGCTCTTGTGGCGATCTTCGATGTTGCGGTGACCTTCGGTGGCGCGGTGGAGCCACGGGCCACCAGGCGGGTCGGAAGCAGTATCTGGCGGGGGCCCTCCCAGTCGCCGGTCACCAGCGACTTCAACATGTGGGCGGCCTCGTATCCGAGGCGGTACATCGACTGGTCCACCGTGGTGAGCGCCGGCTCGGCCAACGCCGACTCCGGAATGTTGTCGAATCCGACCACCGACAGGTCGCCGGGCACGTCGAGCCCCAGTTCCTTCGCGACCTCCAGGACCTTCAGGGCCATCCCGTCGCTCGCCGCGAAGATCGCCGTCGGCCGGTCCGGCCTCTCCAGCAACGCGCGCGCCAGCGGGATCGCGGACTCGGGATTGAAGTCCCCCCTGCCGATCAACGTCGGATCGGCCGGAACTCCCGCTTCGGCAAGCGCCCTTCGATAACCCTCCTCACGAGACCAGGCCGCCGCGAGGCTGGAGCGGCCCGCGATGAATCCGATACGCCGATGCCCCAGGCCGAGCAGATGCTCGACCACCTGGGTGGCGCCCGCGAGGTTGTCGGCCGTCACGGACGGCACCGTCGAGTCCCTCACCGGATCGATGACCACGACCGGAGTGCTGCTCCGCACCTCACCCCAGGGCGTGACCACGATGCATCCGTCCGTGAGCGTGCCCGACAGGCGGGTCAGGTGCCGCTGCTCCCAGCCCTCGGAGTACGTCCCGTAGAGATCGCTGTTGGCATAGATGATCAGGTCGAAGCCGGACTGGCTCAGGGCCTCCATCACGCCCTTGAGCACCTCGGCCGTATAGGACTGGAAGCTGTGCGTCACCAGGCCCAGAACGTTGGTACGGCTGCGGCGCAGGCTGGTCGCCACGAGGCTCGACTCGTACCCCAGCCGTTCGATGGCCGAACGGACCTGTGCGATGGTGCTGGCGCTGACGCCGTAACGCCCGTTGACCACCCGCGACACCGTCGCGGTGGAGACGCCCGCGAGACGCGCCACGTCGCTCATCGTCACCGGCGTATCGCCGTCGGCCATGCCACCCTCTCTACATTGCAATCGTTATCGGTTACGTTTCCAACATTTAACGCGATAACGAAAGCCAAGACAAGACCCATTTCGGACTCGTAACACGCGGACCGGATGTCCGAAAAGGACATGCCCGGATCGCCCCGATCCCCCGCCCCACCTGCCGCGCCGTCATCTCGGCCGCGCGGTCGCCGACGGCACTTCCACGACGCTGACGGTGCCCGTGTAGGCCTTTCGGACCTCGGGGCGGTCGGCGTCGCCGGTGATGGCGAACGTTCCCGCGAGAGCGAGAGCATCGGAGGAGAAACCGACATGCACCTCAATATGTCCGGTTTCTACTGTGTAGTCCATGTTGCGGTCATAGAAACCAAGCTGGCCCGTCGGAAGGCGGAACCGTACGGCCGTCCGCCGCCCCGGACCAGCGCATACACGGGCGAAGCTCTTCAACTCGAGCACGGGCCGGGTGACCGTCGCCTGCGGATCCCGGATGTAGAGCTGGACCACTTCCTCGCCTGCCCGGTCGCCCGTGTTGGCCACGGTGACCTCCACGGTGACGCTGTCCCCGGCGGTCACCTCGGCGCGGTCCAGCGTGACGTTCTCGACGACGAACGGGGCGTACCCGAGCCCGTGGCCGAAGGGGTACCGCGGACTGACGGGCGAGTCGACGTAGTCGCCGTGCCAGTGCGACCGTCCCCCGGACACCTTGTGCCCGTAGAAGACGGGTATCTGGCCCACGGAGCGCGGGTAGGAGATGGGCAGCTTCCCGCTCGGGTTCACCTCGCCGAGCAGAACCTCGGCGATCGCCCGTGCCCCGGTCTGCCCGGGCAGCCAGGCCATGAGCACCGCGGCGCACTCCTCGTGCAGGAAGTCGCCGCCGACCGGCCTGCCGGCGACGAGCACCGCCACCACGGGGGTGCCGGTGGCGACGACGGCACGGACCAGGTCCTCCTGGACACCGGGCAGTTCCAGGCTGGACCGGTCCCTCGACTCTCCCGTCGTGGCCCGGGTCGTCAGCCCCGAACGGTCTCCCAGGACCAGCACCGCGACGTCGGCGGCCGCGGCGGCCGCGACCGCCTCGTCGAACCCGTCCCTCGACGCGTCGATCACGTCGCACCCGTGCGCGTAGCGCACCCTGTCGCCCAGGCGAGCCGTGAGCTCGTCGCGCACCGTGGGCACCCCGTCCGTGCTCTCCTCGATCTCGAGGTCGTCCGGGACCGTCATCGTCTGGCCGAGCAGTCCCTTCCGCTCGCGCGCCTCCAACAGCGACTCGACGTGCGCCGCGAAGGAGTAGTCACCGAGCAGATGGCGCGCGCTGTCGGCGTTCGGCCCGATGAGGGCGACCGTTCCGGCGCCCGGCCGCAGCGGCAGGACGCCCTCGTTCTTGAGCAGGACGAGGCTGCGGCGAGCCGTCTCGAGCGCCACCTCCCGATGCCGCTCGGCGTCCACCGTCACCGCGACCGCGCTCTCGTCGACGTAGGGGTTCTCGAACAGGCCCAGCTCGAACTTGTGCCGCAGAACCCGTGCGACCGCTTCGTTCAGTTCCCCTTCGCTGACCTGACCGGCGTCCAGGGCGTGTGCCAGCGCGTCCGCGTACGCGTCCGTCGCCGGAAGCTCGACGTCGGTGCCCGCGCCGAGCGCCGTGGCCGCCGCCTGCCGCTTGTCCTCGGCGAAGTGGTGATACGAATGGAGATCGTCGACGGCGAAGTAGTCCGACACGACGGTGCCCGTGAAGCCCCACTCCCGGCGGAGGACATCGGTGAGAAGCTCATGGTTGGCGTGGCAGGGAATGCCGTCCAGTTCGTGGTAGCCGGCCATCACCGACTGAAGGCCCGCCTCGCGGACCGCCGCCTCGAACGGATACAGATACACCTCCCGCAGCAGACGAGGCGGCAGGTGCGCCGGAGCCCAGTTCAACCCGCCCTCGGACGCCCCGTAGCCGACGAAGTGCTTGGCCGTCGCGATGACGCCCTCCGCCGGAGAGTCGCCCTGCAGACCCCGGACGAACGCCACGCCCATGCGGGCCACCAGATACGGGTCCTCGCCGTAGGTCTCCTCCGTCCGGCCCCACCGCGGGTCCCGCACCACGTCCAGCACCGGTGAGAGCCCCTGGTGGCTTCCCATCGCGCGCATCTGCGCACGGACCGCGTCCGCCAGCCGCCGGTTGAGCTCCGGCTCCCAGGTGCTCGCGACCCCGATCGCCTGGGGGAAGATGGTCGCCTCGCGCGCCATCAGGCCGGAGCACACTTCCTCGTGCACGATCGCCGGAATCCCCAGCCGGGTCCGCGTCACCAGAAACCGCTGGATCGCGTTCGCCACCCGCGCCACCTGTACGGCCTTGAGATTGGTGGCTCCGGCGACCCGGGTCACGTGTCCCAAGCCGTGCCGCAGGACCGTCCGTGCCCGCTCCTCCGAATACCGGCCGCCGTCCAGCACCGAGAACGCCCAGACGCTGCCCAGCTGCGCGAGCTTCTCCTCCCGGGTCATCCGCGCGAGCAGATCCGCCACACGCTCCCCTAGGGGAGCGGCCCGATCGGTGTAAATCGCCCCGGACTCCACAGTGGTCACCCGATCACCCCAATCCGTTCTTGCAAACGTAATCGGTAACGTTTACAACGTCACCGTCGCCGATCACAATGACTTTGTCCAGAGCTCACATCAGGGCGCCTGAGGTCATGCGCTTCACCTGCGGAAGGGAACCCGGAGTGCACATCATTAGGTATCGGCGGCATGCCGACCCCCGCCCGCACATCGCGGTGGTGGATGACGGCGTCCTGTCCACCCTGCCGGTGGCCGGCATGTTCGAGCTTCTCCAGCACCGGAAGGAGGAGATCGAACGGATGTGCGCCGACGCCACCCCGGACGGCCTGCTCAGCGAGGTGCGTCTACTCGCCCCCGTGGACGGCGCCACGGAGGTCTGGGCCTCGGGCGTCACCTACCTGCGCTCCCGGGACGCCCGAGTTGAGGAGAGCGCGCTCAAATCGGTCTACGAACTGGTCTATGACGCCGAGCGTCCCGAGTTGTTCTTCAAGTCGCCCGCCTGGCGAGTGGTCGTCGACGGCGAACCCGTCGCCATCCGCTCCGATTCGGCGCTCAACGTGCCCGAGCCCGAGCTGGCGCTCGTGGTGAACCGGTTCGAGGAGATCGTCGGCTACGTCGTCTGCAACGACATGAGCTCACGGTCGGTGGAGGGCGAGAACCCGCTCTACCTGCCGCAGGCCAAGACGTACGCCGGCGCGTGCGCCCTGTCCTCCGGCATCAGGCCCGCATGGGAGGTCGATCCCGCCGACCTCGCCATCCGCATGACGGTCGCCCGCGAGGGCGCCGTCGTCTGGGACGGCACGACCTCCACCAGCCAGATCAGGCGCCCGTTCACCCAGCTGACGGCCTACCTGTTCCACTCCGAGAACCATCCCCACGGGGTCGTGCTCTCCACCGGGACCGGCCTCGTGCCCGAACTCGACTTCCGGTTGCACGCGGGCGACCTGATCAGCGTGTCGATCGAGGAGGTCGGAGAGCTCCGCAACCAGGTCGTCGTGGGCAAGGACCACTTCGGCTTCCTGACGCCTCCCTGAGACACGGCTGACGCCGGGCGCTTCCGGCCGGGCAGGGCGAGATCGGTAACCTGGCACTGCCGGGAAGCACACTTCCGGGTGACAGGAGGCGCGTGGACGCGAGCACGGCGGAGTTGGCCCAGCTGACCCTTCAGCTGGAGCATGCCGTGGACAAGCTGCGTGGCATCCCCGTCGGCGTCGAGCTCGTGGACGACAACGAGCTCGTCCAGCAGCGGATCATGGAGGCGGTGCACACCGCTCGCGAGCTGCGCGCCATGCACCCGGTGGGCTCGACGGACAAGGGGCGCCAGGAGCAGAGGAGCAGGCGCAGGGTGCTCGACGCCCTGCAGCGTGGCATGGAGATGCGCACCATCGTCCACGCGAGCGTGCTGGACGATCCCGGCAAGGCGGCGCGCATCAGGGAGCTGCACTCCTCCGGCGATCTGCACCGTGTGGTCGACGAGCCGATCCAGCAACTGCTCGTCTTCGACCGTGCCGTGGCGTTCGTACGGACGACTCCCGTCGCCTACTCGCCGGGCGCTCTTCTGATCAGGCACCCGACCTTGATCACCATGCTCGTCGACCTGTTCGAGCACATGTGGCACAAGGCCAGGGACGTCACCGAGCCGGTGCAGCGACTGACCGCGCGCGAGCGCGAGGTGCTCGAACTGATCGCGGAAGGGCGTTCCAACAGCGCCGTGGCCCGCGCGCTGTCGATCACGGAGGCCGCCGTCGGCAAGCACGTCGCCAGTGTGTTCGCCAAGCTCGAGCTGCCGGCGACCGATGACGTCAACCGGCGGGTGCTGGCGGTGCTCGCCTATCTGCGCGGCACGGCGAGGTAGTGCCAGGCATACCTCGTTCTCGGCTTGGCCCCCATGCGTCCGCGATGTCGCGTCGACTTCAATGGATCACATGCAACGAATGACTGGATTGCTGGTCGGCGCGGTGTTCGGCGCGGTATTCGTGATCGTCAACGCGCAGGATCCGCTCCATCCCGTGGCCGTGAACCTGTTGAAAGCGGCCGCCTGCCTGGCGGCCGCGGGCGTCCTGGCCATGTGGTTCGTCGCCGCCCGGAGGGAACGGCCGGCCGAGGGGCCGCGGCGGCCGATGTTCGGCCGCGGCTACCTGATCGTCGTCGCCGCCGAGGTGGTCCTGCTCATCGGCGGAATCCGGGTTCTGGCGATGCTGGGGCGTCCCGAGGAGACCAACGTGGCCTGGGTGGCGTTGGTGGTCGGCGTTCACTTCATCGCACTCGCCCCGATCTGGAAGGAGTGGGCCATCGCCGCACCCGGTGTGCTCCTGTCCGTGCTCGGCGTCGTCGGTCTTGTCCTGGCCTCGACCGCCGCCGTCACCTGGGTGCCGCTCGTCAGCGGAGTGCTGTCCGGACTGGTGCTGCTGACCGGCGCCGTCGCCTTCGGCTGGCGTGCCGTGACAGCTCACGGCGTTCTGACCGGGGAGGCCGCCTCCGAGGTGGGATCCCCGCGGAGTGGGGCGACGTCGCTCTGAAAGCGGGACATCCCGCGCAGGAAGACGGTCGCCATCGGCACGGCGAACCCGGCGACCGCGCCGATCAGCAGCAGCGTCGGGCGGCCGATCGCCGCGCCGGCCGGACCGGTCAGTGTCAGGCCGAGGGGCGTCACGACCGAGGCGGCCAGCCAGTCGACGGAGGTGACCCGGGCGAGGCGCTCCGGCGGGATCTCCCTCTGGAGGTTCACCACCCACTGCACGGCGAAGATCTCCAACCCGAGACCCGCGGCGATGTAGCACGCGTACACGAACTCCGGCGACACCGGCCAGGCGAGCGCGAGCGGCACGACGCCGTAGAGGGCGAGTCCGGTGATCGCGGCCAGTCCCGGCCGGGCGGGTCTCCACCTCATGCCGATCAGCCCGCCCGCCAGGCCCCCGACCGACAGCAGGGCGAGGGCGGTTCCGTACACGGCGTCGCCGCCGAAGGCCTCACGGGAGACGAGGGGCAACAAGACCTGCGCCGGCGCGATCGTGAGCATCTGCTGGAGCGCGACGGCGATGATGACCCCCAGGATCCACCGTCGCCGTGAGACCTCCGCGAGGCCCTCGCCGATCTCCCGTACGGCCGACGCCCGCGGCCCCGGCCTGACGACGGGTTCGCGCAGCGGCAGGAGAAGGACGAGACCGAGCAGGTAGGCCGTCAGCACGGCGAGGAATCCGATTCGGGCGGACCACGCCGTCACGACGTACGCGCCGAGACCGGGCCCGATGACGGCGCCGAGCCGCCAGGAGACGGCGGTCAGCGCCGCGCCGGCCGGACGCTGGGCGGGGGTGAGCACGGATGACAGGCACGCCTGGTAGGCGGGCCGGTGGAACGCCTCCGCCGCTCCGACGAGGAAGACCAGGAGCCCGAGGAGCCAGGTGGAGGTGCCGCCGGGCAACCCGACGGCGGCCACACAGCATTGGAAACCCAGCGAGGCGACCATCACCGTACGGCGCGGCAGCCGATCCGCCCACAGCCCGCCGAGCAACGCGAACACGATGATCGCGATCCACCGGCAGGTGAAGATCACGCCGACGGTCGAGGCCGTGCCGCCCGCGTCGAGGGCCGCGATGGTGATCGTGACCGGGAAGATCTGGTCGGCCGCCACCGACATCGTGAAGCTGAGCCACAGCATGCGGAATTCGCGATTGCGCGCCAGAGAACCGTCCGCGAAACGAGCCGGAACCATGAGCTTTCGCGAGCGACTGCGCATGGTAAGCAATGAATCCCGATCGAGCGGAACCCGCAAGACGACGATCGGCTACCGTGCCACGACGAGCCCCTTCAGGCTCCCGGCGCTTCGAGCACCCGCTTCAGCCTGGTGAGGTCGGCCTGCACGAGGCCCGCGTCGCGGGCGAAGTCCTCGTCGCTCACGCCCGGAAGGCGGCGCAGGGTGAACACCACCTCGCAGCCCTCGCCGTCGGGGATGACCCGCATCGGGTTGTGGACGACCTCGCCCGAGGGCAGCGTGACCTCATGGTCGAGGACGCCGTAGGTGTTGCGCTCCACGAAGGCGAAGCCGACCCGTCCCGACGGCGTCTCCACGAACCACTGCCCGTCGGCGTTCTCCACCGCCTCGCCGAGCCCGGGCGCCCAGACGGGGAGATTCGCCGGGTCCGACGCGTAGTCGTAGACCTCGTCCGCCGGCCGGTCGATCCGCTCGCTGATGTGTCTTGATTCCGACGCCATGCACGCCAGTATTCCGGCAACGGCATTCCGGCAGGGCCGGCGCCGACGCGGGTCACCAGGGAAGGCGGCCCCGGGCGTCGAAGTAGCCCCCGGTCGGGCCGTCCGGGCCCAGCCGCGCCATGCGGACGATGATCTCGGCGCCCTCCTCGACGGTCTGCGTGCCCGTGCGCCCGTTCAGGTCCGTGGCGGTGTATCCGGGCTCCACCGCGTTGATCCGCATGTTCGGGAACGCCTTCGCGTACTGGACCGTGATCATGTTGACCGCGCTCTTCGACGCGGGGTAGGCGATTCCCGGGTACGCGTACGCCGGCGAGCCGGGGGTCGTGGCGCCGGAGAGCGAGGCCAGGCCGCTGCTGACGTTGACCACGACCGGCGCGGCGGACCGCTCGAGCAGCGGCAGGAACGCGTGGGTGACGCGCACCAGGCCGAAGACGTTCGTTTCGAACACGCGCCGCATCATGTCGGCGGTGGTCCCCGCGGCGCCGGTGACCGCGTTCGTCTCGGTGCGCTCCTCGATGCCGGCGTTGTTGACCAGCACGTCCAGTCCGCCGTCCGCCTCGACGGTCTTCGCGGCGGCGGCCACGGACGCGTCGTCGGTGACGTCGAGGAGGACCCAGCGCGCGCCCAGCCGTTCGGCGGCCCGGCGCCCGCGCCCGGCGTCCCGGCTGCCGACGTAGACGGTGTGACCCGCCTCGACGAGCCGGCGGGCCGTCTCGAAGCCGAGTCCCTTGTTCGCTCCGGTGATCAGTGTCGTCGTCATGTCTCCAGGGTCCGCCCCGGCCGTACGGCCGGCCAGCGCCCTCCGCTTCCTGGGACTCCCGGTACCAGGAAGGACCGCGCCCGGCGGTGCAGACTTGGGTGCATGGCGACGACGGAGTTCGGCGGAGCGCTGCGCCGCTGGCGCGACCGCGCCTCGCCCGAGGCCGCCGGGCTGCCAGGCGGCGGGCACCGGCGCGCGGCCGGACTGCGCCGGGAGGAGCTGGCCATGCTGGCCGGGATCTCGGTCGACTACGTCACGCGGCTCGAACAGGGCCGTGCGTCCCACCCGTCCGCGCAGGTCGTCGAGGCCCTGGCGCGGGCTCTGCGGTTGTCCGGCACCGAACGCGCGCACCTGTTCCGGCTGGCCGGGCTGGCGCCGCCCGGCCCGGAGACGGTGTCGGCGTACGTCACCCCCGGCGTGCAGCGGATGCTCGACCGGCTGGCCGGCACACCCGTCGCGGTCTACGACGCGTGCTGGACCCTGCTCATCGCGAACCCGCCGTACGCCGCGCTGATGGGCGATCCGTCCGGGTGGCGCGGCGACCAGCGCAACGCGGTGTGGCGGCATTTCCTCGGGCCCGGCAGCCGGGCCCGGCACACCCCGGAGTCGCTGCGGGCGTTCGAGACGGCCCTGGTCGCCGACCTGCGCGCGACCCGCGACCGCTACCCGGCCGACCAGCGGCTGCGGCGGCTGGTCGCGGATCTGCGCGCTAACAGCGACAGGTTCGCCGAGCTGTGGGACTCCGGCGCCGTCGGCCGGCACCAGTCCGGGCGCAAGACCATCGACCATCCGGACGTCGGCCCCTTGACCCTGGACTGCGACGTGCTCACGGTGACGGGCAGCGATCTGCGCATCATGGTCTACACCGCGGAGCCCGGGACCGAGGACGCCGAGCGCCTCGCGCTGCTCACCGTGCTCGGCACCCAGTCACTCGCCGGGTGACGCCGGCACGCCGGAGCTCCGAAAGTTTTCGGGCGCGCTAGCAACCGCCAGCCGGGCAGTTCGCCGATTTCGTTGTCGCGAGGACCGAAACATTTAGAGCCATATGCGCGACTCGCCGTTAGACTGCGCCTTGTGACCGTTGTCGACGAGCCGTCCGCATCAGAACCAGAACCGCTGACCCTCGCGCAGCTCGCCGAGCTCGCCGGAGTGTCCAAGGCGACGGTCTCCAAGGTGGTGAACGGCCGCTCCGCGGTGGCGCCGGAGACCCGCGCGATGATCGAGGGCCTCATCCGGGAGCACGGCTTCCGCAGGCAGCGACGGCGTTCCAGCCCCGCGGCCGTGCTGGAGCTGGTCTTCCACGAACTGGCGGGCGACTACCCGACCGAGATCGTCCGGGGCGTCGGGCAGGTCGCGCGCGAGCACCACCTGGCCGTGGCGATCTCCGAGCTGCAGGGCAGCCACACCCCCGGCGGCGACTGGCTGGAGGACGTGCTCATGCGCCGCCCCACCGGCGTCATCGCGGTCTTCTCCGACCTGACCGGCCTGCAGCGGGAACGGCTCGCCATCCGCAAGATCCCCCTCGTCCTCCTGGACCCGACGGGCGACCCCGGCCACCGGACCCCCTCCGTGGGCGCGGGCAACTGGAACGGCGGGCTCAGCGCCACCCGCCATCTGCTGGAGCTGGGCCACCGGCGGATCGCCATCATCACCGGGCCGTCGCACGCGTTGTCCAGCCGGGCCCGTCTCGACGGGTACCGCGCGGCGCTAGACACCGCCGGCGTGCCCGTCGACCCGGACCTCATCTGCCCGGGTGACTACCAGATCGAGGACGGCCTGACGCACACGCACCGCCTGCTGCGCCTGCCGAACCCGCCCACCGCCGTCTTCGCCTCCAACGACGGCCAGGCCATCGGCGTCTACCACGCGGCTCATCAGATGGGGCTGCGCATCCCGGAGGACCTCAGCGTCATCGGTTTCGACGACATGCCCCCGGTGCGCTGGGCCATCCCGCCGCTGACCACGATCCACCAGCCGCTGAGCGAGATGGCCGCGGCGGCCGCCAGGATGCTGGTGACGCTCGCCAGAGGCGAACCCCTCCCCCACAACCGTCAGGAGTTCGCCACGGCTCTCGTCGTACGCGGCAGCACCGCGCCGCCGAAGCGGTAGCCCGTCGGAGCCTCCGGCGCGGGCGGGGGCCGCCCTTGGTCCCCGCCCGCACCGGAGGCGATCCTCGCCAGGAAGAGGGTCAGGGGCTGGTGCAGGTGACGGACGGGGTGGCCGCGCTGCCGTTGGCGGTGAAGCCGAAGGTGGTGGACGAGCCGGCCGCGATGGAGCCGTTGTAGGGGGCGTTGCGGACCGTCACGGAGGAGCCGGACCCGCTCTGCTCGCCGTTCCACACGCTGCTGATGGTCTGCCCGCCCGGCCAGGTCCACTTCACGGTCCAGCCGTTCACCGGCGCGCTGCCCGCCCGCACGGTCACCGTCGACTGGAACCCGCCCGGCCAGCTGTTGGTCGTCTCGATCGTCGCCGAACACGCCCCGGTCACCGGAGACGGCGTCGAGGACGGGCTGGTACGCGGGGACGGGCTGGTGTTCGGGCTCGTGTTCGGGGACGGGCTGGTGTTCGGAGACGGGCTGGTGTTCGGGGTGGCGGCGTTGAGTGCGTTGAGGACGGAGGTGTAGGCCTGCTTCTTGTTGAAGTTGCCGTCGAACAGCAGCGGGGTGTCGCCGCTGCGCCAGGACCATTTGTCGGTGATGCCCCACACGGTGATGCCGGTGCAGCGGGGCACGGCCAGGCAGGCCTGGGTGACGCGGCGGTAGGCGTCGGCCTGGGTGGAGCCGGAGCCGCCGACGTCGAGCTCGGTGATCTGGACGTCGACGCCGAGGGCGGCGAACTGGGCGATGTTCTGCTGGTAGTTGGAGGGCGGGTTGCCGAAGTGCGACTGCAGGCCGACGCAGTCGATGGGCACGCCGCGGGCCTTGAAGTCCTTGACCATGTTGTAGACGCCGCGGGTCTTGTTGGCGTTGGCGTCGTCGATGTTGTAGTCGTTGTAGCAGAGCTTGACGTTGGGGTCGGCGGCCCGGGCGGCGCGGAAGGCCTCCTCGATGAAGCCGTTGCCGAGTTTCTGGGTGAAGATCGAGCTGCGCAGGCTGCCGACGGCGCCGCCGTCGGCGAAGGCCTCGTTGACCACGTCCCAGGCGTAGACCTTGCCCTTGTAGTGGTTCATGACCTGGGTGATGTGGCTGGTCATGGCCGAGCGCAGGTCGCTGGCCGACATGTTGGAGTTGACGTAGCCGGGCAGCTGGGCGTGCCAGACGAGGGTGTGGCCGCGGACCTTCATGCCCTTGCTGAGGGCGTGGTTGACGATCTGGTCGGCGGGTCCCCAGTTGAACGAGCCGCGGGAGGGCTCGATCGGGCCCCATTTCATTTCGTTTTCCGCGGTGACCGAGTTGAACTCCCGGTCCCAGGTGGCCACGTAGGTCGAGTCGTTCATGTGGCCGGCCGCGATCGCGGTGCCGAAGTAACGGCCGCTTTGGGCGGCGGCCGCGCCCAGCGTGCCGGCGGCGGCGCCCGCGGGCGTGGTCGCCGCCAGCGCGGTGACCGCGCCGAGTACGCCGAGAGCGCCGGCGACCAGCA